>JAJQHF010000023.1:5193-9403 GCA_021199975.1 Candidatus Gastranaerophilales bacterium | reverse complement strand
ATTATAATAATAAAAAAAACACCTTATTGAGGTGTTTTTTTAGATTGTTTTTCTTTTATATCAAGAACTGCATTGTGGGCTAATAAATATATTGAACATGATTTATAATTCTTCATATACCATGCACAATTTTCCTGTACACATACAACATTAATTTCGTTTCCTGCACTCATAAGAGGGCAAATAGGTATTTTACTGCTCACTATTCTTCTCCTTTATTTATTTAAAATTGCATCCGCTTTCTTTAACAAATTGCAATTTTCGCTTCTTCTTCTTTCTTCCTCTTTATAAATTTTCGTTCTATTTATAACTTCATCAAAATCAATTTTATGAGCATCAAAGTCAGGTCCGTCAATACAAGCAAATTTAACTTCACCGCCAACAGTAACTCTGCATGCGCCGCACATGCCGGTACCGTCAATCATAATAGGATTCATACTTGCTTCCGTTTTAATACCTTTATCTTTTGTAAGATTTGCAACAGCTCTCATCATAGGCATAGGTCCTACCGCTATAACATAATTAACTTCTTCTTTAGCCATAATATCTGCTAAAACCTCGGTAACAAACCCCTTATGACCTAGTGTACCATCATCTGTCGTTATAAAAAGTTCTTCGCATGCCTTTGACATTTTATCCTTCCAAAATATCAAATCTTTATTTCTGGCACCCATAATAGTATAGACTTTATTTCCTGCATCTTTAAAAGCTTTAGAAATTAAATAGCATGGGGCAGCGCCGTAACCGCCCGCCAAACATACAACCGTTCCGTAATTTTTAATCTCCGTAGGTTTACCTAAAGGTCCTGCTAAGTCTAATATTTCATCACCTGCTTCAAGCTGCGCCAATTTTTTGGTTGTATAGCCTACAGCCATGAAAACAACCGTTAATATTCCGTTTTCTCTGTCGATATCCGCAATAGTAATAGGAACTCTTTCGCCTTGTTCTTCAACTCTAAATATAATAAACTGCCCTGCCTGCGCATTTCTTGTAACATAAGGCGCTTCTATTTTTAATTCATATTGATTAGGGCATAACTCAATTTTTTCTAATATTTTATAACCCACTTGTCCTGACTCCTTTTTGCTTACTTGAAAATATTATAACACAAAATAAAGACCGCTGATGCGGTCTTAAAAAAAACAAACAATATTAGGAAATTGGGGGAAAATTATTCTTCGTAAGAAGCATTAATATATGATAAAGCCAAACTTACCGCAGCTTCTTCCGAGAGGTCGGGGAATTCTTCCGCCGCAATGTTAAACGCTTCATCAAAATCTGCTTCAAAACCTTCCATAAAATCAGCTATTCTTGCTTCCTGATCTTCTGATACATATTTTGATACATCAACTGTTTTCTGTGTTTTAACAGGAACCATATCCGCGTTTTGTGCTGCCATAAATCCTAAAACTTCACTGGAATTTACCTGTTTTTGATTTGCAGCCGTTGATTGTTGTTCCTTTTCGGTGCTTTTACTTAAATCTTCTTTTGAATCATTCTTGTAATATTGCCCGGCAACTCCGAATTTAATTGGATTAATGTTACTCATTTTATATTTTCCTCCTTATTGTTTGTTACACACATGTTATCGGCATAATTTTTAATGAACTTTAATTTTAAAGTCCATTTTTTATAAATTGTTAATATTTCTTAATAAAATTATTTTAATTTATAGGATTAAAGAGAAATCAGTGTTATGCTTCAGCGAAAAATGTCATTTTTTTGAAACGAATTTATTATTTTTTATGTAAAACCGCCAAGGGAGTTCAACTGCATTTTTAATACCTATTCTTGTCGTTTGTACAACGTCATCATCATTAATACAATTGCCGTATTCAAGCCACAGAGGGGATTTTCTTGTGCATAAGTCTGTTTCATTGAGTTCTTTTGTAATATTTAATTCTCTGCATAATTTGCCAGGTCCGTTAGTATTTGAAAAATTTTTGCTTAATGGTTCAACTGCCCTAATTAAAACCGCAGAGCCATAACCCTCTTTCTCTGTAATCACATTCAAACAGTGATACATACCGTATGTAAAATAAACATAAGAAATCCCGGGTTTTTTAAACATTGCTGCATTTCTTTTAGTCACACCCCTGTACGCATGGCAAGATTCTTCTTCTTGAGTATAAGCTTCCGTTTCAACTATTTTCCCTTTAAAAATATTGTTTTTAATTCTTCTGCACAATATCATACCGAGCAGATTTCTTGCTGCATTAACAGTATTAACCGCATAAAAATTTCTTTTTATAATATTACCCATTTTAAAATTATATAATTTACATATCTGTTATATCAAATAAATTTTAATTTTATTGCGTATTAAGCATTCCTCCGGGCATTAATGTTAATAAATGTAAAAATATTTGAATAAAATGTTTAGGATTACGCAACTTTTGAAATTCAGGGGATTTATCCCTTTCAGATGAATGAATCAAAAATAGGAGTAATTTACATATGAAAATAGGCGGTATCTCAGCAAACACTTCGTTCTATTCACTAAAAAAAGTAAAAAACAATGAAGAAAAACCTAATAACAATACATCAAAAAAAGCTAAAGAATTTGCAACACGGGCAGGAGTTGCAGGAACGGCTTTACTTATAGGTATTCCGGTTGGATATACCGGTGCGGCAGCAATAAACAATAATTCAAATCAAACTGCAGTTTCAGAAGCTTCTGTTTCTACAGAGGATGCATTAACAGAAGATTCGCTTGATGCTATTGCATCCGAATTAGAGGCACTTTCAGAAGCATCTGAGGCGGCTTCCGATAAAATTTCTTTATCTGATATATCTCTGATTTCGTTACCTGTATCTGAATTATATTTAACTAGTTCTGATGAAGTTGTTGAGATTAATCCGAACGAGGACATGCCTGCTAATGAAAACGGCACAATAATTGTTACAATTACAGAAGGAGAATCTGATGAAGTTGATGAAGGCTCAACTTTAGGCGAAATAATAGAAAAAGTTTATTCCGATGCTCTTGACGGATATGAAGGAGAAGAAAGAACTGCTATATACAATAAATTAATTGATGAAACAATTCAGGCAAATCCTTCTTTATCTCAATATATTGCAGATGAATTAGGGGACGAAGCTGCAAGTTATGAAGATATAGCTTCTCTTAATTTATACAAAGGTTCATCAAGTAACGATGAAACACTTGATACAAGATTATTAACAATGCCGACAGCTGTTGTATATCAGGTACAAGGTGAAGAATCGGATACAACTTATACTTATTCCGTTAAATCTTATGCGCCCCAAGATGAAACCGCAAGTGTTGTTAAAGATTCTGATGAGCTTCTTGACGGTGAATATTCTTCTTTATCAGATTTAATTTATGCTCAATACGGCGAAGACATTTCAGATGAAGCATATAGAGATATTCTTTATGCAATTGTAAATTCACCTGAAAATGCATCTGAATTTGAGTATGTTTTAGATGAAATGAATTTTAATGATATTATATCAACTGCAAATATTACAGATTTAAACAGAACATTGGACGAAAACACCGGCGACCTGCTTCTCAGCTTATCATTACCGAGTGTTACAACATTACAAACAACTTCTAATACTGCTAATGTTGATTCAACTGATAAGGATGCAATAATTTATCAAATTTCACCCGCAGCAGTTGTTGACGGAGATGACGACAGAATAATCACATTAAGCGATAAAACTGGAGATATGGAAGCAGGGGATGTATATACTCTTAAAGATGTTCTTCAATATTATTCTTCTCCGGACGGCAACGGCAGATTTGCGAATGTTGTTGACGGTCAATTAGTACTAAATTCAGATGTTAATTATGTTGATGAATTTGCAGTAAATATTTTAGAACAAGTTGCATACGCAAACTTAGATATCTTTACAGCAGAATATGAAGATGCAAGCGGAACATACAAATATGGTGTATTTGATGTTAACGAAGGTTACGATACAGAAGGAAAATCTTTAGAAGAAATTATACAAAATTCTACAATGAATGTTAACAGATTAATGAATTATAGTTTTGTTAATTCTGACGGCACATCAAAATTTGAAGACGGTGTAACTCTTAATTTACCTCAATTTAATTACAGAATAAATGAAAGTGAAACAATAAAAACACAAAATCAAGGAGGTTGTGATAATCAAACACCAACTCAGCCTGAGAAACCAACTCAACCTGAGAAACCAACCCAGCCTGAGAAACCAACTC
>JAJQHF010000023.1:0-5093 GCA_021199975.1 Candidatus Gastranaerophilales bacterium | reverse complement strand
CTGAGAAACCAACTCAACCTGAGAAACCAACCCAGCCTGAGAAACCAACTCAACCAACAGAGCCAACTTGTGATACTGCGCCTACAGAAGAGCCTACGGACGAAGAAGCACCGACATTGCCTACTTTTGACCCAACTACAGATCCAACAATTACCCCTACAGACGGTGCAACAGAAGTCGATCCGGTAGAACCGTCGGAAGACCCGACATGTGATGATACTCCAGGCACAGAAGAGCCAACAGATGAAGAATCACCAACATTGCCTACATCTGATCCAATAACAGATCCGACAAGTTCAACAGACGGTGCAACAGATGTTGAAATTGTAGACCCAACTTCAGACACTGACCCAAGTACCGAAACAGATCCTAGTACGGATACAGATCCAAGTACAGACATTGATCCAACTTCAGAAACAGATCCTAGTACCGAAACCGATCCAAGTACTGAAACTGATCCGAGTACAGAACCGTCAGGAGATGAAGGCTGCGGTGAAGAAGGCGACCAAGATACCTATAGTGATGAAGAAGCACCTTCTATAGATGATTCAGGTTCTTCTGATACTCCTAGTGCGGAAACAGAGCCTAGCGCAGAAACAGATCCAAGCACTGACACTGATCCAACTTCTGATACAGATCCTAGCGCAGAAACCGATCCAAGTACGGATACTGACCCAAGTACCGAAACTGATCCAAGCACGGATACCGATCCAATTACTGAAACTGAACCAAGTACAGATCCGTCAGGAGATGAAGGCTGCGGTGAAGAAGGCGACCAAGATACCTATAGTGATGAAGAAGCACCTTCTGTAGAAAATTCGGAATCTTCAGATACTTCAAACTCTGAAATTGAGTCAAGTACTGAAACTACACCCGATACAGAAGCAGAAACCGGGTCAAACTCAAGCGACAGCTCGGGTTCAAGCTCCGGTTCAGAAACTGAATCAAGCTCAAGCGACAGCTCGGGTTCAAGCTCCGGTTCAGAAACTGGATCAAGCTCAAGTGACAGCTCAGGTTCAAGCAGTGAAGGCTGTGGAGAAGAAGGTGATAAAGATACATACTCTGATGAAGAAGCTCCAAGTCTAACCTCCGCAAATACAACAACTGCAGCAAATAGCTCAAATGACGGAGTAATAACTACAGCAAGTGTTGAAACTACTTCAAGCAATCCTCAATCATTAGCAGGTAAATTTACTTCATACCTTATAAGTAAATTATCAACAAACAAAACAACAAATGATGATAATATCTCATATTACGCATAATATGATAAAATCAAAGAAAAAAGAAACGGCTGAAAACCGTTTCTTTTTTTATATATAGACACTTCAATTTACACGAAGAACTTCACTTCTAAGAGTTTTTTAAAAAGTTATTATTAAACATCATTCGTAAAATTAAACAGTATATCAAGTCTAAAAGCTATTATCTCTCTTTATTTCCATTAAACATCTAAATTTCTGCTTATAATACAATCTAAGCAACAGACGATTTAATATTTTCAAGTATTTCTCTCCACGGCTCAACTACAACGTCATCAGCGCTTAATGCTTCTTTTGAAATACCTGCGTGGTGAATTAAAGGAAGTAAACTTTCTTCACTTACCTTTATTGGAGCATCAATTTCATCATCCGTATCATTACAAACAAAATAACCTTTTCCTTCATTATCCTGCTCATATCCGACGATAGTAATTTCATGCCCGCCATCCACTTTTTTATTCTCATCAAGGTGAGTGTAACCTATAATCACATTTTGCCCTAATTCCAAAGATTTAAGAATATGCTGTTTTGTTTCCTCGGGCTTGCAATTATACCCTGTAAGATATCCGTTTTCATCAATATCTTGATAAACAACAGATATTTTTGGAGTTTCAAAAATAACCTGCTCTCCAAAATTCTTTTCAAAATCTGTTAAGCCGCTTTTATCAGGGTTGAATTTTCCGCTTCTTTCATCTACAAGAGCATCATAAGAATTTTGAGAACACAAATTTAATATTGCCGATTGAATTAAAACATCTACGCAGGAACGCTCATTCGGATCTTTATATGATGTTTGAACTCTTGCTCTTACTATGGCATTTCTGTCAGGATGCAGATTTATTGTAACATCATCCCAGTTGCTTTCAATCTTGCTTGTTGTATTAAATTCCCTGAGCTTCCATATTCCGTCTGCCGTTCCTTCCGAGAAATCAGACATTTTTACTTTTTTATCAACACTATAGTCAGTTCCGCTTAAACCTTCCGCAAATCTGGCAAATTCAGCAGGCTTCCTGCTTGCTAAATTAAATTCCATACTTGCAGCAACACAAGAAGATGAAATGACATTATATCCGTTTTGCGGAAATTCGCTTCCTGTTTCATTTGAAATTTCTTGTGCCACATTTTGCGGAATATCTCCGAATTTTTGGGTTATTGAATATGGATTATCAAGAGCTTTAACCACTTCTGATATTATCAATCCGTCATTTAAACCCGGTATTCTTTCTTCTGTTGCTATTTTATACAAATTTTCAATCACGGTTGAACCGTCATTTGAACTGTCATCGGTTAATATCCCTTTTGCCTTTAAATTATTCAGTGCAATTTTACTTTCTTTATCCAATTTTGAATTTATAATTTTATATTGTTGATTAAAAGAAGGCATTTTTGATGTGTTTGCAGGTGTTTTTTTATTTTTTGTTGCAGTAAAAGAAGGATGATAAGCCTGTAAATTAGAACTGTTTATTTTTGAAAGATTTTCAGGCATGCTTTGAGTATTGCCCGATATACTTTTCTTTTTACCGGATATTCTGTTTAACAATACACTGTCTGCACTATTAATTTTTGAAATATTTAACATAGCAACACTTATACCTTCTACTATTATAAAAAAAAACTTTAAAAAAAATTGCTAATAAATAAAAAAAAATAAAAAACAATAAACACTTTGTAACAATTTCAAATGTCTACTATAAATTAAATTCTGTTTTTTCCTTCTTTAAGCCCTCTGGCTCTGTCATAAAGTTCAACTTTCATATTATAAAAATTTACTTTATCCGTAACATAATTTATTAAATCCAAATAATAAGAAGATATAGTGGAGCGGTTAGTTTTATACCACACATCTTCAATATCAAGAGCAAGCCATTTTCCGCCAATTTCTCTTACTGATTCAATCCAAGAATCAATTTCTCTTCTGTTATCGTTAACATTCGGGATTAATATATATTTTGAAGTCATCAGCCCGTAATATTCAGTATTAGCTTCCGCATATTTCTTCATATTTTCCAAAACTTTTTTATATGCGTTAACTCTTTTTATCTTTTTATAGGTTTTTTCACAGCCTGCATCTATTGATATAACAATATTAAGAACTCCCTTTTTGATTGCTTCTGCAATTGCAGGAGAATATTTAATACCTGAAGAATGAATACGCATATTTTGAAATCCGCTTGCAGTTAAGAGTTTAATTAACTCTTCAAATTCAGGGGCAATAGTCGGTTCACCGCCGCCAAAGGAAACTTCTCCACCGGGGCGCAAAATGTTTTTTTCTATCATTTCTTTTACAACCGGAACGGAGTTATAAGGCTTAATTTTATCAAACATTTTTTTATTCTGAACTTCATAACAATAAGTGCATTTACTGTTACATAAAACCCAATAATTAAATTGCAGAAAATTTATATAATCTTCATCATCCCAATCTTTTTCTTCCAAAAAAACACAGCCTATGCAATTTGGCATTATATTGCCTTCTCTGTGCATTTTTCTGTATTTATTTTTTAACTCAAAAAGAGCCTTCCAATCTATAGTTTCTCCCGCATATTCATTTTTTAATGTTATCTTTCCCCCGCCGCTGTGACAGGTAAAACAACATGTTTCAAGCCTCGTATGCTCAAAATCCATTCCGTGTTCAATATATCTGCAGCTTAAATATTTCAATTAAATATCCCGTCCCTATACTCATTATAAAGGTATCATTTATAAAATTAATAGTCAAGAAACAGAATACTATTTTTATTGTCCTTTTTTTTTGTTGTATGTATAATACTTTTATATGAGATTTTTATAGGGAAGTATTTTGAAATATACAAGCTGTATACATTTAGAACATGGCATAACTTTTTTTTCAACATCAGTTCAAATTTGTTGTATAAGTTCGCACCCCGGCGGAGGCGGTATTACCGAAATTGAGAATTATAAAGGAGAATTAATAAATTGGGAGGAATTCTTTTCAAAGCGCAACAAGCTTCGTGAAGGTACTAAAAACGGCGTTATTCCCGAAAAATGCGCAGGCTGCTATTATCTTAAAGAGCAAGAATGGAATAACAACAATTATATTGATGAAGTCTTAATAGGACATTTTACAAATTGCAATTGTAACTGTATATACTGTTATACCGATAAAGATAAAGACTTTTTTAATGCCAATAAAACATACAATATTTATCCTGTTATAAAAGATATGATTGAAAAAGGGGTTTTATCAAAAAATGCAACAATTACTTTTGGCGGCGGAGAACCTACTATTTTAAAAGAGTTTGAAGAGTTGATTTACCTTTTGCTTGATTATGATGTACATAATATAAGAATACATTCTGACGGCATTAAGTATTCTCCCGCAATTGAAAAAGGGCTAAAACTCGGCAAAATAGCTTTAATTACCTCCGTTGACGCAAGTTCTAAAGCAGTATATGAAAAAATTAAAAGAGTACCTTGCTTTGATAAAGTGTGGAAAAATCTCGACAAATATGCAAAAACAAAAAACGGGCTTATTCGTACTAAATATGTTTTAATCCCGGGAATTAACGATAACTTATCAGAAGTTAAAAATTGGCTGCAAAAAACTTATGAGGCAGGTATAAAAAATATCGCTTTTGATATTGAAGATAATTGGTTTAAAGCTCATAAAGATAACATCCCGAAATATATTTATATCATTTTCGACTTTGTTTCAGAATGCTATAAACAATATAACATTGAAAGCTGCGAATTATATGAACGTGCCTATAATTTAAAAGTTGACAGAGAAAACAAATGTAAAGCTTCCATAGATAATTAAACGGAGGATTATTGTCATTACCTTGTTTAATTTTTTAAATAATTATAAAA
>JAJQHF010000213.1 GCA_021199975.1 Candidatus Gastranaerophilales bacterium | reverse complement strand
CTTCCTTTAACAGGTAAAAACTCATATTTTTTATTTGGGATAATATTTAATTTAGAACAAGTCATTTTAGATAACCAAGGAGATACTAACATTTCCTTATTATCAGTAAACGAGATAAAACCTCGATCAAATAATAAATCTATATTAGGAGTGAACATAAATCCGTTATAAGGGTCAATTTTTTCAATTTTATTAGATTTTGCCCAAGGTTTTATATGGCTTGCAATTAATAATCTGTCATCAGAAACCATTGTAATTGGGCAGAAAGGACATAATTCCAATAAATCTTGTCTGTATTTTCCTTGCCCTATTCGAGCTTTTGTTAATTGTCTTTTTTCTTCATCCGAAGTTGTTTGGGACTCTTTAATTTCTTTTATTTGTGATTCCACAAAATTACAATTTTGTGTTTCTCCAAAATAATCAACAAATAATCTTAAATAATATATAATATTATTATTTGGATTTTTTAATTTTATTGCTGCCAAGTAAGTTATATTTGGTAAAGAAATTTGCCTGAGAACTTTATATATACTATTCTTTGAATTAACATAAATTCGAGATCCGGCTATTTGAATTTGTTCTTCTAATTTAAAATATATAATATCTTCGTTCAAATTTTTAATATCATTTAATCTTGAATTCCAAAGTTGTGGCATTTCTTGTTTTTTTTGATATGGCTGTTCCGGATTCAAATATTCTTCTTTACAATCTTCTAAATATTTAATTAAATCTTTTTTTTAAACAAAACAAGTAATATTAAAACCTTTCGTTCCAAAAAAATCTCGTACTTGTTCATTTTCATTTCCTACATAAAATTTTGCTTCTCCATGTGCAGTACCAATTTTATTTGAAGAAACCACAAAACAATCGGGAACTGTCATTTTTTCGACAGTATCTACTATTTCATATTTTTGCCCGTTTACTTCTATCTCATCTGCCATATTTAGTTATATCCATTTGTTTTAATATAGCAATTAAAACATCAGAAACAATACTATTACCTGCTTGACGATACATTTGGGTATCACTCACAACAATTTTAAAATCATCCTTAAATCCCATTAAGCGAAGACACTCTCTTGGAGTTAATTTTCTTATTCTGCCTTTGTTATGAGTGACATAATTATCAACACCCGCTCTATGCATTTTATGCATAGTTTGCAATAACGGTCTTGCAATTTTTAAATCCGTTTTTATACTTGTTTTAAAATTTTTTGTTCCACCTGCCAATACATATTTTTTAATTTTATCTGAAAGATAATATTTTTCTTCAACCTCAGAAACATCAAATGTAAATTCATCAAAATCATCATTATTATTTAATTGCTCAAATATAAAATCGCCGTGCCAGTTAAATTGCTGATTGGCTTTTTGACATAATGCAATGTCTCCGTTAATTTGAGTATATCTCTTAATTTTGTTTTTTGTACTGGTTACAAATTTAATACCCTTTTCTTTAAGATAATATTTAGAATCAGTGCAATCTTCAAGAAAATCTTGCATTGTTCTTGTTAAAGGAATTGGTGCAGGAAATGAAAATTTCACACTTGAATCTTTAAAACCTACAACTATAATTCTTTCTCTATGTTGAGGAATTCCATAATCTTTACTATTTAAAATTTGTGAAAATAATTTATAGCCCAATGAATGAAAAACCGATTGCACAACATCCCAAGTTTTTCCATTGTCATGATTTAGTAAGCCTTTTACATTTTCATAAATAAAAACCTTAGGTTTTGTTTCATCGACAATTCTTGCAAAGTCATAGAATAAAGTACCTCTTGCATCTTCCAAACCTTTTCTTTTTCCAACCATTGAAAATGCTTGACAAGGACTACCTCCAACTAATAAGTCAATTTTATTATAGTATTTATGTGCAGAAAATTTTGTAACATCGTTATGCCAATTTTCTTCTTTTATTTCATAATTAGCAAAGTAACTTTGTTTTACAAAAGGATCTATATCTCCGGCAAATACTATTTTATGTTTTATTTTTAATCGTTTAAAAGCCTGCTCAATTGAGCCGATACCACTAAATAGTGTAGCAATATTTACAACTTTACTTGGGTAAGAAAATTTCATATCCCGCCAGTCAATTGCTTCAAAAATATTTTTACTATTTATTTCCTTTTCGCAAAAGTCACTTATACAATTTGACATTCACTTTACTCCAAGTTAATTATATCAAAAAGTTTTATTTAATATAATATTTTACAAATTTTTAATCATTTTTCTTTTGTTCGAATCCTTTTCGAAAAGTGCAAGACAAATATAAACTTGTTAATACTTAGTACCATAACAAAATCAAAAAATAGTGCGAAAAAGTGAAATATTTTAGTTTTGAATATCGGTTAATCAGTATTTGCAAAATTATTTATAAAATTTCAGTATTTTAGCCAATATCCCATCTTCCGCAGGTACCGCCCCAGCGGGCTATTATTTTATCGGATTTATTATTGAGCTCTGTTGATGTGATATCTCCTTCAACAATAGTTATAACTTCGCAATTATTTGAACAGCCGCTGCATTGATTTGTATATGAATTAAATGACATTTCACCGACACTGAAACCTTTAAAAGTGGTAGCTTTATCATTAAATTGATGATTTTCCATCGCCAATAATGCTGCACCTATAGCGCCCATTGTCTGGTGATTATCAGGAACTACTATTTTTGTGTTCAAGGCTTCTTCAAAAGCTTTAACCATGCCGGAATTTGTAGCAACTCCGCCTTGAAAAGTAACAATAGGAAGAAGTTCTTTACCTAATGCCAAATTGCTCAAATAATTTCTTACAAGCGCCTGACACAAGCCGTATAATAAATCTTCAACCGGATAACCGAGCTGTTGTTTGTGAATAAGGTCACTTTCCGCAAACACACCGCATCTTCCGGCAATTCTCGCAGGTGATTTTGATTTTAAAGCTAAACTTCCAAATTCTTGAATAGGAACATTTAGTCTTGAAGCCTGCTGATCCAAAAAGCTTCCGGTACCAGCGGCGCATACCGTATTCATTGCAAAATCCGTAACAATGCCGTCACGGAGTATGATAATTTTACTGTCTTGTCCGCCTATTTCTAAAATGGTCTGCACCCCGGGAACGTAAGTGCTTGCAGCAACGGCATGGGCGGTAATCTCATTTTTGATTATATCTGCACCAACCAAAGCACCGGCAAGGTTTCTGCCTGAGCCTGTTGTCCCGACACCTAAAATATTATATTCTTGTTTTGCTTGTTTTTTGATATTTTTTAATGATGTTTGAACTGCCGCAACCGGTTTTCCGGAGGTTCTTGTCATGAAACCGTCTATAAAATTACCGTTTTCATCTACTATTGCCGCTTTTGTTGTAACGGAGCCTACATCTATTCCCAAGTATGAATTTAAAGACATTAAAAATCCCTCTCTGCATAATAATTATATTTTACTAAAAAAATAAATAATTTTGTAAAATTATATAAATGGGTGATAGAAAAAATAACAATTTAAAGCATCTTTAATTTTTATAATTTAAAAGTGGAGGTTGTGTATATTTGAATGAACAATCCTATTTCTTATTATACCAAATATATTAATGAATATAACGAATGGCAGGATAATAATCAGAAAGATTCAAAAAAAGATAATATTTTTGATAAAGCCTTTTATCAAAATTCATAGATACTGAAACAAAAGGCAAAAACAATTGCAGAACCTATACTTTTACATGATATTTATGAAAATGAAGTGTCAGAAAATTCTGAAACTTTTTGCCAAACATCAAATATTGTATTAATGTCAATAGCAGGTGCGCTTCCTTTTCTGCCTATTACAATTACTAAAATAATTCCGTTTTTAAATAAGCATTCAGATAAATATTCCGGTATAAAAGCAGCTGCAAATCTATTGAAAAAGTATAAAAATGCTTCATTTAATATTGCAGGTAAAAATATTGCTGTTTCAAAATTGGCTGCTGCTGTTTGTGCAGTAGGCAGTGCTGTTTTTTATGTAAAAGGCATAAAAAACTCAATGGAAACACATCATGGCAGAATACGAAAAGCAAGTTTTGATGCGGATCAAAATATAATTAATGACCCTAAATTATTTGCAATTCTCACTCCTGAACAAGAAAAGCAAGTTCAAAATTATGTTGAGAGTTCTGAACATAATAATTTTGTAGATAAATTAAAAGATAAAATTAACAAAAATTCTTCTTTTAAAGAAGCTGCTATGTATAAACATACATACAATGATTATATGAAGAAAAAATCATTATATATGGAATCTGTTAATTTGATTCCTGATGTTAATTTATCAGAAAAACAAGAAGAACAGGCAAAACAGGATAATATGCTGTTTGTTAATCTTCTGAAAAATGTTGAGCATGATGTTCTCGAACCTTTAAGAAGAATTGAAACTATTGCTAATATTTCATGTTATGCATTGTTAATGGGTGGATTTATAGAATATCTTATAACAGATAAACTTATTAAAAATTTAGGAGTTAAAAATAAAATTTCAAGTATGGCTATTAAAATAGGTGCACCTATTTTAACTTATTTACTGCTTGATAAAACTATTTTAAATATTGAAAATAAGGCTATCCTTGCAACAAAATATAAATACTTGAAAAAATTTACGGAAAATCCGCAGGAGTATAACCAATCCCATACTAAAGAGAAAAAAGAAAACTTATTTGATTTTCTGAAAACTGTATCTAAAGATATGAAAGAGTATGAAAAGTTTTCACAGGAAGAATTACCTAAAATTGAAAATAGAATGGAAGCAAAACGTAAAATAGAACTGACTCCTCAACAAGAAAAAGATGCAAAAGTACTTCAAAAAAATACTTCAATGGTATTAAATAATCAGAGAGAAGAATTATATAATTATTCAGTAGGTATAAGTGCGCTTTCAGAAACTATTATAGGACCTATTGATGCAGCTGCTACGGCAGTTGGCGGATTTATAGGGTATAATATGGCTAAAAAGTGCGGAAATAAAAAAATTCAGGTGTTTTAATGGGACTGGGTGCTATTATTGACTTTATTCCTGCAGCTATACTTGAAGCAAAACTCACTAAACAGGAAAAATTAGCACAAAAAATTTCTGTTATGCGTTCAATAAAAAACATTCAAAATCCTAAAAAATTTGCTGATTATACAAGTATGCAAAAAAGTTCTTTTTATAAAATAAAAGATAAATCATCAGAAATTTTTGACGAATTTTTAAAATACGCCTGAGAATACTTCAAAATAGTTTGGATAGAAGATAATAAATTCATTCTTTTCATATTTCATTTCAGGGTTAAAATTATACGGTGCGGAAAAACAAAAAAATGAAAATTTTTAGAGATTGCTTGGTTGCCGGCATTAAATGGCATTACAGCCGAAAACTCTATGTTTCCGGCTTTCAGCCTCTGCCGGCAATCCGCTTTTCAAATCCGGTCTAAGGTGTGTGAAATACAGGCTGTGTAAGGGACAGTACACAACCTGTATTGAAACCGTTCCGTGGAGTTTTCGAGAAAAATTTTAATTTTTCCGCAAATTCAATTCATAAAAATGTTTAATAATTATTATCTATATACAATTCATCAAGATTATGCATAGTACCGCCTAAAGGGGTCGGATGAAGATTTTTTATTTTATTTCTTACTGCTGTTATTGTTAAAGGTGAATACAGGTATATTATGGGTCTTTGGTCATAAACAATCTGCTGGTATTTATCATAAATAATTTTTCTTTTATCATAATCAAGTTCAAGTGCACCTTGTTCAATAATTTCATCAAGTTCTTTTTCCCAGGGTAAAAGAGCTGTTTCATTATCAGTTGAAAAACGCATGTTGAACAAATGTAAGTGTCCTTTTGAATACCATACATTTTTTCCGCTGTGAGGTTCGAGAGGACTCCCTGTTAAACCTATTAAAATCATATCCCAATCGGAAGTAGACATAAGTTTGCTTACAAGAGAATTAAATTCAATAGGTTTAAAGTTAACTTTTATTCCTAAATCTTTTAAGTCCTCTTTTATCATAACGCCGCACGCTTCACGCTCGGTCTGTCCTGCATTTGTGTATAAGTCAAATTCAACTTCATTCCCTTCTTTATCGTGAAGATTACCTTTTTTATCAAGATAAAATCCGGACTTGTGAAGTAATGATTTTGCATATTCTAAATCTTTTTCATGTCCTGAAGCTAAATTTTCATTTAAAAATATTGAAGATAACGATTCTGCTGTAAATAAAGGCTGAGCTGCTCCGTTTGCAACATTATTTACCATGGCTTTTCTGTCTATTGCATAATCAATTGCCGTTCTGAAATTTAAGTCATTAAACCACTTTTGCTTTATTGGTTTTACATAATATTTTCCGTCTTTATCTTTTCTTGTGTTTAAGTTGAATGCAATAAACATTGTTCCCGTATTTGGACCGAGATTGTATATTTTAAAATTTGATTTCTTTTCTTTTTCTTTAAATCTGGGCAGGTCTTTTCCTCTTACCGAAATAACATCGAGCTCTCCTGCTTCAAATTTTAACAGCTCGTTATTTAAATCTCCGACTATTAAAATTACGTATTTATCAATATAAGGAAGAAGGTTTTTATTTTCATCCATTGCATAATAATTAGGATTTCGCTTTAAAATTACTCTTTGAGCCGGAACATATTCTTCAAGTAAAAAAGCACCTGATGCGACAATATCTTTAGGATTTATTGTGGTTCCCAAATAAGTATCAAAAAACCTTTTGCCTTTTTTAACAACCGGAGCAAATATATGTGCGGGTGCAATTTGAGTTCCGACAAATCTTTGAAAAGGTGCAAACGGCTGTTTTATTGTAAATTCAACAGTGTATTTATCAAGCTTTTTGACCTTCGGATATTCTCCGTCAATTAATACGGAATCTCTTAAAGAGGTATTTCCGAAGCCCGCAAGAATTATTTCATTCCAGGTAAAAACAACATCATCAGCCGTAATTTCTTTTCCGTCCGACCATTTTACACCCTGCCTTAGTTTAATGGTATAAACTTTCTGATTTTGTGAAACCGTAAGTTCTTTTGCCAGTTTAGGAATAACTTCGCCGGTATCGGGGTCGGTTGTCAATAGAGAATCATACATTAAATCTCCTATTTCTGATGATGTTGCATCTTTAGAAGTCCACGGATTAAATGTTTTAGGACCTTCGCCTATAGAGGAAGCGACTATTTGCCCCCCGTATTTACCCGCAGGTGAACGTGAAATTGCATAATCCGTGCCGTTATAATTCTCTGTTTTTACGGCGCTGTAATCGGTTTTATATGTACTTTGATTGTTATCCGAACTTTTTTCCGAAATATTTTGCTCAACATTTGAGTCAATTCTGTAACAAGAAACAAGAATTATTAAAATTAAAAAGAGTATAAATATTATTTTTTTGAATTTATTCATAATTTAAGATTATCACATCATGCTTAAAATATAAAATTACTCGACAGGTTCGCCGTAAAGGCACCATGTCTGTGCTTTATTTATTTTAACAAATGCAAAATCTCCTATATTTTTTGAAATATCTGAAAAATGAACTATTTTGTTATTATCCGCTCTGGAATTTAACGTAATAATTCCATTTTTTTCCGTTTTACTTTCAATAAGAACTTTAAGAACTTTACCGATAAATTTTTCATTTGATTTTAAACACACTTCACGATTTTTTTCGTTTAGTCTTTCAAGTCTTTCATATTTAATTTCTTCGGATAGGAATTTATCAGTCATTTTACCTGCTTTTGTAAATTCTCTCGGAGAATAAGCGGCAGTATTGGAATAATCGAGTTCCAACTCTTCAATAGCATTAAGGGTATCTTGGAATTCTTCCTCCGTTTCACCGGGGAAACCTGCAATAAAATCACTTGTTATTGCAACATCAGGAAATCTTTTTCTTATTTTTGAAACAATTTCATAATACTGTCCTTTTGTATAATGCCTGTTCATTTCCTTTAAAATATGAGAGTTTCCTGATTGCATAGGTATATGAAAATATTTGCAGACTTTATTGCACTCATCAACTGCATCGATTAAATCGTCAGTAATATCGGAAGGATAAGAAGTTACAAAACGTATTCTAAAATCTCCTTTAAGGCTGTTTAATTTTCTTAAAAGATTAGCAAGTGTAATATTTTCGTCTTTCAAATCTTTTCCGTAACTGTCTACATTTTGTCCTAAAAGAGTAATTTCTTTAAATCCTTCTTTTATAATATTTTCAGCCTCCTGCAATATTTCTTCCGGTTTTCTGCTTCTTTCTCTTCCTCTTGTAAAGGGAACAACGCAGTAAGTGCAAAAATTATTACAGCCTTCAATAATGGGAATCCATGCGTTAACAGAATCTTTTCTTATAATTTTAAAATCGTTCTGATTGCATTCATAAGCTTTATTTGTTATTGCGCAGATTTTCTCATTATTTTCAATTCGTGATATTATTTGGGGAAGTTCATATATATTGTGTGTGCCGAAGATTAAATCAACATAGGGTGCTCTTTTGCTTATTTTTTCTTTATCTTGCTGCGCAACACATCCGCAAATGGCTATTTTTAAATCAGGTTTGCTTTTTTTTCGTTTGCCCCATACTCCCAGTTTGCTGTATGCTTTATCCTCTGCAAGCTGGCGGATACTGCAGGTGTTTACAATTAATAAATCCGCTTCTTTTTCATTTTCTGTTTCAACATAGCCAAAATGTGAGAGAATACCTGCAATTCGCTCACTGTCCGATTTATTCATTTGGCAGCCTAAAGTTTCAATATATAACTTTTTCATAAGTATTATTATACTTTAAACAGTATATAAATGTTAAAAATCTGTTAATTTGCTTTTTAAAATGATAAAAATAAGTTATATTGATTAGGTTAAATACGAATATTTTGAAATTTTAGGGATATTTTTAATGGATAAAAAGTTAATTTTTTTATATATTATTTTATTTTTAATATTTTTACCTGTCGGTTTTATAGCAGTGACTAATTCTTCTATACTTCATGACGGTTCAAATTTTATATTGAATGCATTGTCTTCATTTGCAGAGAATAAATTTTATGTAGAAAATAATTTTGACCATAGAGCAAGAATGTCAGTGCTTTTTTTACATTTTTTACCTGTAAATCTTGCTTATTTTTTGTTTAAAATAAATTCATTAAAAATTCTCGTTCATATATATGCTGTTACTTTAATTTTATTGCCATTAGCAGCATGCTTATATTCAGTTTGGCTGTTTAAGAGGGCTGATAAATTTTATTTGTCGGTATTTCCTTTATTAACATTAGCGGCGGGAGTTTATCCTGTTATTGTATATGGGTGCGTTGAAGCTCATTTAGCTATTTTCTTGTTTTTTATATTTTTTCAATATTTTTTTCTTAATATTGATTTTAATAAATATGATTATTTTGTATTTTTAATTATCAGCATTCTTATATATAATCTGCTTGAATCAATAGTAT
>JAJQHF010000248.1:8424-9461 GCA_021199975.1 Candidatus Gastranaerophilales bacterium | reverse complement strand
TTGCTTGTTTTAATTGTTTTGAATTATCAATAACAGCTTGAGCCTCTGCAATTTGGTGTTCAAGTTGTTCTATTTGATTAACAATTTTTTTCTGTTCCAATAGAGGCAAAACGGGTATTTTATAACCTGCAAATTGCTGAGCATTAATATTGGGTTGTGCTGTTCCACCTTTAACATTTTCCGCCCATTTTTTATAAATTTTAGATTTGCAAACTATATCTAAAAATCTAGAATTTAAATCAGAATTACATCTAAAACGAATTAAATAACCTGCAAAAATTGCTTTTTGGCATTTTTCTTTTGTGTAATAAAATGTTTTTCCTGCAGTTGCACCCGAACGAGCAAATAAAAAATCTCCATCTTCAAGAATATACTTATTTTCTATTTTTTCTGCCGTTTTAAAATCATCCAGTAATTCACCATTATCATTAATATCAGTAATACGAATGTATCTGTAATCTGCAGTCTTATTCCCGTCAATAGCTTTTATATTAGCACCATATTGCGGGGGTAATGTAAATTTGCCTAATTCAGCCATAGGGTATTTGTTGTATAAAAACTCTAATATATCCTGTATTTTGTTATATAATTCTGAAATTTTTTGTTCATTTAATTTATTTTGTTTTTCAACTTCTTCAATTTCATCAACAATTTTTTGTTGAACATCAAATGGCGGAAGGGGTAGTTGTATATTTTTTAAATTTGTTGAATTTAGTCCACCTTGAGCAGCACCTGTAATATTTGCTTTTAATAAATTCTGCCCATTTAAACTATATAGAATATTGAAAAGATATTTTTGAGTAGTGGTATTTTCGCATCTTAAAATAAAAACATGCTCATTGACCATTGCCGGAATATTATTAAATTCATCTCTAACTATGGCGACTTTACCAGTTAAAGCTCCGTCTTTACATAACAAAATGTCATGTTTTTGAATTTTCCCCTGTTTGCTATATTTATAAAATTCTTCCGGAATGTATTTTGGATTAGATAATTTCAAAAAGCCGCTGGTATTTTCAATATGCTCACCACCGATT
>JAJQHF010000248.1:0-8414 GCA_021199975.1 Candidatus Gastranaerophilales bacterium | reverse complement strand
ATTTTTAACACCGCCGCTTGGACGAGAACCGGATTCTAATGTTGAAACAATTTCTTTGATAAATTTAGTTTTCCACTTACTTTCAATTTTTAGTTTTTTTTTAGATTTTACATTTATAACTTTTTCAAAATCAACTCTGTCAAAAGTCATCATGTCTAATAAATCAACTCTTGAAATATTATCTTTTAATGTTTCGTCAATTTCAATATCTTCATTTAAAAATGCCTTATAAATATAGGTGCTTGCTTTTTTAGGGTTATCAAAAGTATTAATATCAAAGAGTTTGGTACATTCATCTATTGATTTATCTCTTTGAATGGCATGAATGCCCTCCGCACCTCTGCGATTAGAAAATTCGTATCCTAAGAATTGTTTTTCTGCCTCTTTTTCGCCTGTTTTTATAACAACTAATTTTTGAGGATAAGCCAAAATAAAGTAATAAATTTTTTCTTTTTCAAGTTCTAAAACTTTATTCCAAAATTCTTTTTCAGATTTTGTTGTTATCTTTTGAGAATATTCTTTATAAATCTCATGATTTTTTACTTTGTCATTAGGCTGTTTGTTTAATAATGTTAAATAATCATCAAAAGATAAGTTCTCCCAAACATAGTTTACATATTTTGTAATAGGAGTTTCAATGTTATTTATGGTTACATCCGTATATGCTGCAAAGAATTTATCAACTGCTTTTTGCAAGTTAAGGCATTCATAGTTGTTTCTTCTTTTTAAGAACAGCACAACTGTATTTGTTCCTGTTGCCATAAATGTATTTGAGCCAAGTTCTGTAATAGCTGTTATTTCAAAGTATTTTAACAAAAATTCTCTTGTTTTTGTGTAAATACCTGAATTTGTTAAAATTGAACTTGGTAAAATTATACTTGCAATACCGCCGTCCTTAAGTAATTGTTTTGTTCTTTCAACAAATAAACATTCAATTTCAGAGCTGTTATCAGTTAAATTATTGTATAAATCAAAATCTTTTTCCGTATAGTAATCTCTTGTTGTATTTCTGAATGCTTGAACAGAGTATGGGGGATTGCTTAACAATATATCAAATTGCTGATTATCTTTTGAGTTATCTTCAATATCTTTATGTAATTTTTCTTTATAGTCTTTTGTTTTTGCAAAACTTCCTAAGCCATCACTTAATATAACATTAGCTAAACCGTCACCATGTAAATAACAGCCGACCTTACCGACTTTTACAAGCCTGTAATCTTTTTCTACGCCATAAACATAATCTGTCGCCCATTCATAATTTGCATTTTGCCAATAGTTGATTTCTTTTTTAGTGCGTTCTATATACTTACTTGGATTTTTTTTGTCAATTATATTTTGAACCTCATGCATATATTCTGTAATGAAGTGTCCGCTGCCTGCCGCATAATCAATCATATATGGCAAAATATTGCCATCTTTTGATTTAAGTTTTTCATCCACAATTTTATCTAATGGCAAACTTTTAATAATGAATTGAGCAATAGGAACCGGTGTAAAAAATTGTCCCGCTTCTTGTTTCAGACCGGTTGTAAGCAGTAATTCAAAGAAGTCTGACAAATATTGCTGACGTTTATTATATCTGATACGATAACCTTGCAATAGTTCAACAACTTCTTTTACTATCTTTGCATTTTCAACAAATGAATCATGGTCATAAACTTCTTTTATTGCAAACTCATTATTTTTTTCCAATCTTAAACGGTTTATTTGTTCTAAAAGTTCCTTTTTTATATTGTCATCTAAATAATTATATTTGTTATCAAATTCTTGTTTATTAAAGTCGCTGACTTCTCTTGATAAAAATTTGAGCATACCGCTTTTATATAAGTCGGTTAATCTTAACTGGAAAGAAACATCGTCATCAACGCCCTCTTTCCATTGAAAATCTAATTCATCATCATCGTTTTTAGAAGTTTCATCGTAAACCTTACATAAAAATAAAGTAAATATTTTGTTAAAAGCATTTCCTTTATCTGAAACGACATTGTGTCTTAATATTTCAAGAAAACGATTAAAAATAAAACTTGAATCGTCTTGATTAATTGGTTTTAATTGGCTTTTGATTAATGCTTTGCTCTCAAAACAATATGGTTGAACCCAAGAGTCAAAAATCCCGTTATCTTTTGGAAGTTTGTTCCATTTTTCGTAAAAATCTTTGACATCACCTGTTCTGTATTCATCTTCAATTTTTACAATTTCGTTTTGATATACAATTTTATTTTTTTCAATTTTAGATGTGTAAAGCATTAAAATATCAGCTTTATTACTAAATTTAAAATATGTAAAAAGTTGTCCGCCATCTTTACACATTTTATTTAATTCTTTGTCAAATTCCCTGCCAAAGGTCTTACATTCAATCAATAGGTATTCAGAACCATCATCATTATTTACACAAATATCCAATCTGCCTGAAGTGCCATGTCCGGCTGCCCATGTTTTTTCTAAGACAATATTTTGCGGCTTATATCCTTTTTCTAAAAGTCTGTCAACACACTCTAATACAACCCAATTTTCATCTTGTGAAAAGTTTTGAGTAGTTTTACAATCAGCACTTATTAAATTTCCATAATTAATGCTTTCTTTAGTTAAATCAACTTCAATACCGTAATTCAAGTGTTGTGAATATTCTTTTGCATAAACTCCGACAGCACCATTTTTAGGTTTAAAACCCAATATTTCTAAAAATTCCGAGTTGACCTTTTTCATACTCCTCTTTGTAACATAAACACATGCACCATTCAAGAGAATACAAAATTTTAATGATTTTGTCTATTTATTACAATATATTTCAAAAGCATATTTTTATATACTTCATTTTTTTGTATTCGTTTATTTTTAAATATTCTCCGAACAAATTTTCACGATAAGCCGAAGGCGTGAGTGAAAATTTGAGAGTGGCAGCTTTAAAAGGTTACAAAGGAACTTGTTGAGAACTATGCTCGAAACTTAGTGACCTGTATGCGTAACGAAGTGCAGCTGAGCATTTTGACGGCGGCGAGGAGCGGATTTTACGTAAGGGTGAAACCCGAGTAAAAGAGGGCATAAGATACGGCAGCGGAGCGTAGTATGCGGCTTGCCCGAAAGACAGTAAAATACAAGACAGCCGGTGGCAGAATGCGACACTAGATTAGATTTTTTCTATTGACCTTTCTGACACAATTTGGTTACCGCACAGCCACTGTAATCTCTTTACAGAAATTGAAACACCTTCGGTTAAAATTTTTCTCAGACAAATATATACGTATTACGCACTATGATTTATATGTTCAAACTTATCTTTAACAAAATTACATTATCAGGAAGTAAAATATTATACTAATTTCCCTCAAAGAAATCTTCGTCAATTTTTTTAATTTGAACAGTGTCTTCTACTTGTACACCAACATTATATTCTATCATTAACTTAGTTAAAGTTTGACCATTAATTAAAATAATATTGTCACTTACTTCTTTTGCACTTTTTTTTGCAGTTTCTGTAAAGTTTGATGTAGTAATAAAAACTCCTTTAGCTGCATGTTTCTGCCTTAAAGCCCCAGCAAATTTCTGAACTTCTGGACCTGGAACGGTTGCTTTAGTCCATTTTTTTGCTTGAATATAAACTTTATCCAACCCTAAAACATCCTGTTTTATAATCCCATCTATTCCTTCATCTCCAGATTTTCCTTTTAATTGAAGAATGTTATCATAAGAACTGCCATAACCCATATTAACTAATAATTTTGCTACTATAGTCTCAAACAAAGAAGCATCTTTTTTGAGCAGTATATCAAGTAAATCATTTTCTAAGTTATCATTTAATGTGTCACGTCCAGCATATATCATATCAATAGGTGTTTGAGTTGCTTTTGATTCATTATTTTTTACGGACGTTTTTTCTTCTATTTGTTTATAAGTACCTATTTTTTTTGAATTTTCTAAAGGATTCATATTGTTTTAAAAAATTGTTATCAATTGTTTCGGGTTTACTTTTTAAGACGTCTAGACCTTGTTTAGTAATTCTTTTCTATAAGTCCAGCTTTTTTTAAATAAGTTCTTGCCCAATCTACCCTATCTTTAAATATTTTTTTTGTATTATTTGGATACCTCATTTGAATTTCTTCATCCGATAATTTGAATTCTTTAGCAGTTAAAAGTTCAATTTGGCTACCAGATAATTCTTTTTCTTTTCCTAAAATAATTAAAATTGGATACATTATTTTTTCATAATCAGGTATAGCCATGAAATACTCCTTTATTCTATGAATATTTAATCATTTCAAAAGTTAAAAACAAGTAGTATTAGTTTGAATTAATAATTATGAGGTTTATTTATTGTTTTCCAAAGAATAGTGTAACGTTGCACGGAGTTTAGAAAAAATTTGCAGAGAGTTTTGATCTAATCTAGTGTTGTATTCTGCCACCGGTTGTCTTAGATTTTACTGTCTTGTTGGCAAGCCGCATACTACGCTTTGCTACAATATTCTTATTCCCTCATTTCCTCGGGTTTCATTTTCGTATAATCAGCTGTCTTGAATTTTGCTTACCGCACAGCCCCTAAAGCCGCTTAACAGCATAGTCGACAATTCAGGCTCAATTATCTTCATGTTGTTTTGGTGTTTCGCTTTGTAAAACCTTCTGTTTATTGTGGAAATTTGTTCGGAAAACTTTACCATCAAAAAGTGATTAGCCTGTTGTTTATACTGGCTTTTTTATTTCATATCTGTAGAGTTTTTGTCTAAAATGGATTTTTTAATTATTCATTTTCAGGTAAAGGAATTACAGCTTCTGCCGGTTTTTCCGTTTCTGTGTAACTTTTCTTTCTTAGATTTTTTATGCTGAAAGGTATGGTAATCTGCGTCGGAATTGATTTAAAGCTATCTGTTTCATTTACATTTTCGCTGTTTTCATTTATTGCTTTATCAATATTATTTTCTTGTTTGTTTGCAGATGTTCCATTCGCTTTATTAGAAGTACCGTCAGAACTTTCTTCTGATTTTTCGGTATAAGTATCTTCATAAATTATATTTAAATCTACTTCCGGATAATCAAAGTCCGTATCGCCGTATTTTTCGGTTGCAACAGTCATCATATCTTTCCAAATTCTTGCGGGAGCGCTGCCGCCTGTCAGTCCTGTGCTTGTATTATCATCATTTCCTATAAATACCCCTGTTACAATATCAGGTGTATAACCTATAAACCAGGCATCCTTATTTTCATTAGTAGTACCTGTTTTACCGGCCATAGGTTTCTTTATATCGGCGCCTTTGCCTGTTCCTGCGGTTATTACTTTGCTTAGCATTGCAGTCATAATACCTGCCGTATCTTTATCCAGGACTTTAGTTATTTTTGTTCTTTTTGCCTGATAAACAACCCTTCCTCGTTGGGTTACAATTTTTTCAATTGCATAAGGTTTAACCTTATAGCCGCCGTTAGCAAAATTTCCGTATACAACCGCCATATCATAAAGCTTAACCCCATTAGAGCCTAAAGCAATAGTATAATCGTGAGTCAACGGTGTTGTTATGCCCAGTGATTTTGCCATATCAACCACCGATGCAATACCGATATCTTTTATTAAACGTACTGCCGCAACATTTGAAGATATTGCCAGCGCTTTAAATAACGGTATTCTTCCTTTATATTTATTACCGTAATTTTTAGGCGACCAATCTCCTATTGTGACAGGCGCATCTTCTATAAAATCGGTGGGATTCCACCCTTTGTGAATTGCCGCCGCATAAACTATAGGTTTAAATGAAGAACCCGGAGGTCTTATTGCCTGCGTGACTCTATCATATTGGCTTTGTGTATAATCTTTTCCGCCGCAATACGCAATTATTGCACCTGTCATAGGTGAAAATGAAAACAATGCGGCATTTTGATTTGGTTTTGTAAGCTTCCATGCCGCCATGTTCTTATCTATAGCTTCATTTGCGGCTATTTGAGCTTTATAATCAAGTGTTGTTATTATTTTATAACCACCTTGAGAAATCTCTGTTTCATCAAAGCCTAAATTATCTAATTCCTTCATTACATAATCTATAAAATACGGTGCAACGTTGGTTTTTGACAAATTGGGCTTTTTATTTAAAGTAATCGGTTCTTTTAAGGCTGCTTCATATTGATTTTTTGTAATGGTTTTCATTATATACATTCTTTTAAGTACTTTATTTCTTCTTTTTTCAGCCAATTTCATATTTTTATAAGGAGAATAAACAGAAGGTGCCTGCGGCAATCCTGCAATTAAAGCACATTCGGCAAGGGTCAATTGTGAAAGGTCTTTATTAAAGTATGTTGAAGCTGCCGCACCGACCCCGTATGCCCCTGCTCCTAAATATACGTTATTTAAATACATTTCTAATATCTTATCTTTGGAAATGGTTTTTTCTATTCTTGCGGCAATTTGAATTTCTTTTATTTTTCTTATAAATGTTTTTTCGTTTGATAAGAATAAAATCCTTGCGAGCTGTTGTGTTATCGTACTTGGGCCTTGAGTAGTTTTTTTATTTACTATATTTACAATTATTGAACGAGCAATACCAAAAATGTCATACCCCTCGTGGTAATAGAAATTTTTATCTTCCGTTGAAATAATTGCATCTTTTATATATTTTGGAATTTCATCAATTGAAACCTGCTCATAATGAAATGTTTGAAATGTTTTAATCAAATGATTATCGGAAGAATAAACCTGTGTAACAATATTTCTGGAATAATTTTTTAATTGAGGAATAGGTTCAAGGTCATTTAAATACATTTTTACGGCTGTATAAACTGCAAGCATTACAGCTATTACAATTATTAAAGATATCTTTATAAAAGATATGAAAGGATTTGAACGTTTATTTTTTTTCGGACTCATTTATTTACCCAATTTTTTATTATAATATGTTTATATTTTACCAAATAAATTTACATAACAATCTCTTTGTAAACAAATGTCTATAGATTTTATAAAATCCGTATATTATGAATTAGTTTCTTATTTAGTACCCGAAAAAATAAAATACAAAATTGAGGGGAAGTGCAATAAGTGTGGTAAGTGCTGCAAAGAAATACGTGCATACGGTCTGAAAAATGAAAAAGACTTAAAAATAATGCAATTTATATTTCCGTGGTACAAACGTTTTTATATTTTAAGGAAGGATGATAAAGAAGTTGTACTTAGCTGTAAATATCTGAGCGAAGAGGGTTTATGTTCCGTTTATGCACAAAGACCGTTATTATGCAGAAATTATCCTGCCAAATCCATTAAATTTAATGCGGAGATGATAGACGGCTGCGGATTTAAAGTTATAAAGAAAGAATTTAAGGACTATTTACAAAATCATTAAAAGCTTTTTTGTATTTATCTTCTAAATCTCGGGTAAATTCAACGGCACTTTGTTTTATATCGGATTTGTTTATTTTTTCCCGTAAAGTATTTCTTAAACTTTCAAGCCTTTGTTTATCAGCTGCCAAATTAACCGCTATTTGTACATAATCATCACCGCAGTTTGCGTTTAAATCTTCTAAACCTATTATATGATTTATCCTGCCTGCACCTCTGGATTGCATTCCCTCGCCCGATAAAGTAACGGTAGGCACACCCATTAATGCGGTTTCTATAGCTATTGACATTCCGCTGAACGGGTACGGGTCAAGAGATATATCTGCTAAAGAATATGCTTCATAATGCGAACTGTATTTTTTTAAGCTGAAAATAATTCTATCTAGAGGAATATCCAGTTTCTCAAAACTGGATTTTATATGTTTTATTATACTTTTTGTCAATTGAGTTCTATATATTAATAATTTTGAATTTGGAACTTTTTCTAATATTTTAGCCCACATAAAAAATATTGTATCATTAAATTTTGAAGTACAATTAAAACTTCCGAAGGTTATATAATTATTTGTTTTATACGGATTTTCACTAATTTCCGGTATTTTTTTATCCGTGAAAATTTGATATCCTTTATCAATATACAAGGGTTTTTCGGTGTATAAATATGCTTTATCTTCAGGGATTGTATATCTGTCGGTTAAAATATAGTCAACCTCTTTCATTCCCAAAGTATTTAAATAGCCTAAATATAAAATTATTACGGGCGCAGGTTTATAGATAAGCGAAAACACTTTAAGGTGAGTATATCCGCCTAAATCGACCAAAATATCAATATTTTTATTATATATTGTTTCTGCAATGGAATTATCGCTCATTTTAGAACAATCAATCATTTTAATTCCGGTTTTTTCTATTTTTTCCGTTACCGTATCTTTTTTTTCGGAACCGTTAAAAATAAAAAAGTTAAATTCTTCTTTATTATGATTTTCCCATATCGGAAGAATATAATTCATCATTGTATGCGAATAACAATCAGAAGAAAGATATCCTATATTTATTTTCCTGTCTTTATTTGTTTTCTTTTCATCATGATTAAATTTATTTATAC
>JAJQHF010000204.1 GCA_021199975.1 Candidatus Gastranaerophilales bacterium | reverse complement strand
ATATAAACTTACAATGTGTTGTTATTGTGGTCATGAAGGCGGAGGACATACATTAATAAGAAATAATTTTGTCGGTCAAAAAATTAATTGGGACAGAGTTTTTAAAATAAAAAATATGTTCAGACGGTATCATAAAAAAGGGAAAATAAATAAAAGCTGTATAGGCTGCCCATTTTTGAAAGAAGCTAAATGGGATAATGAAAACTATATAAACAATTTATATATCAGCCATTGGACAAATTGCAACTGCAAATGTGTGTATTGCTATGCAACACAACATCCTGATGATTTTAAGGTCGCAAAATTATATAACACAATGCCTTATATTAAAGAAATGTTTGAAAAGGGTATATTAAAACAGGGAGGAATAATTTCATTCGGAGGGGGTGAACCGACGCTTTTAGACGAATTTGAAGAAATGATTAATTTCTTTCTTGATAACTATTTTTGGGGAATAAGAGTTCATTCCTCCGGTATAAAATACAGTCCCGCGCTTGCAAGGGCAATTAATGAAATAAGAGGCTACGTTGTTGTTTCAGTTGATTCGGGAAGCGCTGAGACTTATGAAAAAATTAAAAATGTACCCTGTTATGATAAAGTTAGGGAAACAATAAGAAAATATGCTCTTCAAACTACATTTTTAGGACGTTATTTGGTTAGCGCAAAATATATTATAATTCCCGGGATTAATGACAATATTGAAGAAATTGATAAATGGATGACAGCTAATTATAATGAGGGTTTATATACAACGGTACTGGATATTGAAGAAAATTGGTATCTTGCTAATAAAGATAATATACCAAAACATATTTTTGAACTTATTAATTATGCCGAAAAAAAAGCAAAACAACTCCACTCTAATTTTGAACTCTATGAACGTCTGCAAAACATGATTGCAGACGAAAAAGCAAAACACAAAACTTTATTTTCTTTTATTAAAAATTAACAGTCTATTTTATTATTGATTGGATTTCTTTAAAATTAACATGTTTAGAACCCTCTAACAATTCAAACAAGACCATTTCAACGGTTACAACTTGTGCTCCGGCATGACGAAGCCTTTGAAGCGCAGTTTCTTTGTTATCTTCACATCTTGAAGCACATGCGTTTTTTACAACAAATACTTCATAACCGCTGTTTAACAAATCAATTGCCGTTTGTAAAACACAAATATGAGTTTCTATCCCAAAGATAATAATTTGCTTTTTCTGAGCGGCATTTAAAATTTTAGAAAAACCTTCTTCTTTTAAAACACTAAATGTTGTTTTCTCAAAATATTTTGCATTTGGAAGCGCAATCTTTATTTCTTCAATAGTAGAACCTAAGCCTTTAGGATACTGTTCTGTTATTATAGATGGAATATTTAAAATTCCCGCTGCTTTTGCTAGTTTTACGGCACTTTCTTTTGCCTCTGTATCTTTTAACATGCCTACGAGTTTATCTTGTACATCAATTATCAAAACAAGTGAATTATTACTGTTTATTGTATTCATCATTATCTCCTTATAACCTAAGTTTATAATTTATTATATAATAAGATTGTTATGGAAAAGATAAAAAAAATATTAGAAAATAAAAAATGCCTAAAATTAATATGCGGTGCAGGAAATGAAAATTTAAAAGAAATAGAAAGACTTGCTTATGTGTACGCAAAAGCAGGCTTTAACATGATTGATTTATGTGCAAAGCAAGAGGTTTTAAATGCGGCAAAAAAAGGTATTGAAAGAGCAGGAAAACAAGATGATGTTCTTCTGTGTATAAGTATAGGTATGCAAGATGATATCCACCTTTTAAAAGCTGTAATTAATAAACAAAAATGCACACTCTGCGGAGATTGTATTAAAATATGCCCTCAAAATGCAATATTCAGCGAGGATAATAAATTTTTAATTGATGAAAAAAATTGCATCGGCTGCGAAAGATGTCTTAAGATATGCAATCAAGGCGCAATTTTAACTGAACATAAATACAAAACTCCTTATACAATGCTTCTTCCTCTTATTTCAGAAGGCATTGACTGTATTGAATTTCACTGTTCAAGCAGTGATGAAGTACAAATTTCAGAAGAATGGAACAAAATAAAATCTATATTTAACGGTTGTGCAGGTATTTGTTTAGACCGTTCAAAACTCGGTGATGATAAATTAATTAATTTAATTAAAACAATGAGTAAAGATACTGAATTATTTTTATTTCAAGCCGACGGACGACCAATGTCAGGCGGAAATGATGATTATAAAACAACATTGCAGACTGTCGCATTTGCAGAAATTGTAAGAGCCGCAAATCTTCCTGTATATTTAATTCTATCAGGCGGAACAAATTCAAAAACCTCAAAATTGGCACATGAGTGTTCTGTCAATATTGACGGAATAGCTCTTGGCAGTTATGCAAGAAAACTTGTTAAAGATTACATTTCAAACGACGATTTTTTTGAAAACGAACAATTACGGCAAGAAGCAATCAAGAAAGCAAAAAAATTGGCTGAGGAACTGTTTATTTATATGTAAGTTATTTAGTTATATTAACCCAATTTTCTTTTAAATGTGCGGCTTGCAAGTGTAAGGGTGATTGCCGCAATTATAATCATTGGTATAAGATTTACAATAACTTCTTCAAGTCCCATTCCTTTTAAGAATATGCCCCTTGACAGTGCCATGAAAAATCTTGCGGGATTTAAATATGTTAATGCCTGCCAGCTTTCCGGCATGTCCTCAATCGGTGAAATATATCCTGATAAAAGAACTGCGGGAAGTTGAAAAATCATAACCCCTATAATTGCTTGCTGCTGGGTATTGCAGACTGATGAAATAAAGAGTCCGACACCAACAATCGATAACAACGATATTAAAATTGAAATTAAAAATAAAAGCATTGACCCCATAAAAGGAACTTTAAAAAATATAATTACGCAAGCTGTCATTATACAGGTTAAAACCATTGCGATAAATAAAGACGGAATAGTTTTACCGAGTAATATCTCAAATGATGATAAAGGACTTACTATAAGCTGGTCAAATGTTCCCATTTCTCTTTCTCGGGCTATAGAAAGAGCAGTTAACAAAAGTGTAATAACAAGTGCAAGCATAGGAATAAGAATAGTTAACAAAAACCAGCGGTATTCCAAGTTTGGATTATACCAGTTTCTTACAACAGGATTGATTGAAGCCCCGCTTGATTTATTAAATTCCGATGTGTAATCGGATATTATTTGTGATGCATAACCGCTTGCAATTGAAGCAGAATTTGTTTGCCTGCCGTCTGAAATTATAAGTACATCAGATGTTTTTTGTCCCCTTAAAGCACTTGAAAAATCGTTATTTATATACAGTCCTATTTGAACTTTTTGATTATCAATTTTAGATTTGAATTCTTTTTCACTGTCGACAATAAAGATATTTCTAAATCTTGGAGAGTGTTCAAATCTTGACAACAGCTCTCTTGATTCAACAGAGTTATTTCTGTCAATTGCGGCAACATCTATATTTTTAACCTCCATTGTAATGGCATTTGCAAAAACAATCAGCTGCAATAGCGGCAATGCAACTATAATGCCGCGGCTTTTAGGGTCTTTCCATGTTGTTATAAATTCTTTTTTTGCAAGGGCAAAAACTCTTCTTAAACTTTCTTTAATCACTTGTCCAGCCTCATATCAGTACTTTTATAAACAATGACAAACAGCAGTATACCTAAAACAATTAAGAATATTGAATTTACGATTATTATTTCCCAAACCGTTCCTGCCATAAATTCACTTTCAATAAAAGTAATAAAGTATTTAGGCGGAAGTATATATGTAAGATATTGAAAAATTTCAGGCATTGAACTTATTGGAAACATTAGACCCGAAAGAAGCATTGCGGGAAGCAAGCCTGCCCCTAAAGATACCTGGCTTGCAAGAAATTGGTTCTTTAATTTTGAAGAAATAATAAGCCCGATACCTAAACATGTAAAAAGAAACAGTCCGCTGACTCCAAAAAGAACAAGATAACTCCCTCTAAACGGAATTTTAAATAATCCGACGCACATAAATACATTAAATGCCATTGAAATCATACCTAAAAAGAAGTAGGGAATATACTTGCCTAAAACTATGTGTATTCTTTTAACCCTTGTACTTAAAAGAGCCTCCATTGTTCCTCTTTCCCATTCTCTTGCAACAACAAGAGCGGTTAAGAGCATTCCTATAAGTGTCATTGTAATGGCTATAGATCCGGGTAAAATAAAATAATGGCTGTTTGAATCTTGATTATACCAGGTTCTTACTACGGGGGTTACGGGATTAGACCCTGCGAGATACTTATATTTGCTTGCAGCAAGCCAATTATTTGCAATTTGCATTGCATAACTTTGAACGTAATTTGCGGTATTAACCTCTGAACCGTCAGTAATTATAAATAAATCAGCAGCCTGAGAACGTGAAAGTTTTGTTGAAAAATCATTAGGAATAACAACCGCTCCTTTTAATTTAGAACGGACAATCCCGTTTTCAAGTTCCTGCATATTATCATAAACTTTGGAATTTACATATTTACTGTGTCCGAAGGATTTTACAAGCGTGGATATTTCAGGATTTGCATCGTCATTTTTAATTCCCATAACAACTTTTACGCTGTCAAGATTTATGCCGTACATATATATTATTATTGAAATTAAAGGCAAAACAAAAGCAATAATAATACTGCTCGGATCACGAAGGATTTGTAAGACTTCCTTTTTAATTAAGGCTTGTAATATATTCATTTTCCGCTCTCCTTAATTAAGGTTATAAAAGCTTCCTCCATTGTATTAGAGTTTGAACGCTGTTTTAATTCCGCAGGCGTACCCAGTGCAATAGTTTCACCTTTATAAAACAAGCTGATTCTATCACAGTACTCGGCTTCATCCATAAAGTGAGTCGTTACTAAAATAGTGACTCCTTTTTTTGCAAGCCCTGTTATATGATTCCAAAAATCACGCCTTGTTATAACATCGACGCCTGATGTCGGTTCATCAAGAAATAATACGGGCGGATTATGAATAAGAGCGCAAGCCATAGAGAGTCTTTGCTTAAAACCTAAGGGTAAATCCTCTGACTTTTGATTTTGAATGTGTTCAAAATTGAAAATTTCTACAATTTCATCAATTCTTTTTTTTCTGTTAAGAAGTCCGATACCATAGACACCTGCAAAAAATTCCAAATTTTGTCTTACGGTTAAATTACCGTACAGAGAGAATTTTTGTGCCATATATCCTAAATTAGAGCGTGCTTTTTCAGGGTTTTTCTTTATATCAATTCCCATAATTCTTGCTGTACCCGAAGTTGGACGTGCAAGACCGCACATCATTTTAAACGAGGTAGATTTTCCTGCTCCGTTTGGACCTAAAAGTCCGAATATTTCGCCTCTTTTTATGCAGAAAGAATTATCTCTTACCGCATAAAAACTTCCGTATTTTTTTTCAAGATGATCAGCTTCTACCGTACAGTCAAAATCAGAGCTGATAGGTGTATAACTTTCAGCTATAAGAGATTTCTCCTTTTTATATCCGCCCATTAAATCAATGACTTTATTTTCAAATTCTTGAGCAGTCGGCGCCAAATCATGCGGTTTACCCTCATAAATCACTTTACCTTTATCTAAAACTACAGCAGTATCAAAGCTGTGAGCTTCATCTAAATATGCAGTCGACCAAAGAACCGTAGTTTCAGGAGTAATTAAGTTTCTTACCATTTGCATTAAATCACGCCTAGATATAGGGTCAACACCAACAGACGGCTCATCAAGAACAAGAAATTCGGGATCGCCCAAAAGCGCACATGAAAGCCCCAGTTTTTGTTTCATACCGCCTGATAACGCTCCTGCAAGCCTGTCTTGAAACGGTTCAAGACTTGTAAATTTTAAGAGTTTATCAAATTCATAAGGAACATTTTTTAAATCGGCATATAATTTCATATTTTCAAGCACTGTTAAATCTTCATAAAGACCGAATTTTTGCGGCATATAACCAACTTTTGACGTAAGTTCGGGTTTTTGTTTATAGGGATTTAATCCAAGTGCTGATACTTCACCCGAATCAGGTACCAACAGCCCTATTATAAGCCGCATCAGCGTTGTTTTGCCTGCACCGTCAGCACCTATCAGACCTGTTATTTTACCTTTTTCTATACCAAGTGACAGATTATCAACCGCTCTTTCACCGTTAAATGTTTTTATTAAATTTTTAATTTCAACCGTATTCATTTTATTTAATTCAAATTTATCTTAATTGTAGTCGGCATACCTTGACGTAAGAACTCGTCAACATCATCAACATAAACTCTTATTCTATATACTAAGTCTGTACGTAAATCTTCAGTTTGAACTGTTTTTGGAGTAAATTCGCTGACAGGAGAAATATATCCGACATAACCGTCATACTCTCTTATTTTTCCTGTTTTCGGATCTTTTGAATCTGTTAATACTTTTGCTTTCATACCGTAAGAAATATTACCCAAATCAGTTTCGTTAACGTATGCTCTAATCCAAACAGGTTTATTTTTAGAAATTGTGTAAACACTCTGTCCTTTTGTAACGGTAGCTCCGGGTTCTTGGATTCTAACCGTCACAATGCCGTCATCAGGGGCATACATTTTTGTATAATCAAACTGATTTTTTGTATAATCTCTTTGAGCCACGGCAGAATCATAGTCTGCTTTTGTTTTATCTCTTGTATTTAATAATGTATCGCACTCTTGCTTTGAAACGGTATTGTCTGAGCAAAGCGGTAATTGTCTTTCGTATTGCTGCTGTGCATCATTTTTAAGGGCAAGAGTTCTTTCAATTTCTGCTTCTGCTTTGTCAAGATTGGCTTTATAATCTTTATCATCCAAAACTGCTATAAGCTCGTCTTTTGTAACGCTGTCGCCCTCTTCTTTTATCATTTCAAGAATTTGTCCCGCAACTTGAAAACTCATATCAACCTGCCTGATTTCTATATTTCCGAATAGAGTAAGCTCGTTTGAATTACCTTTATCTTTCTTTATAAAATACAAAACGGAACAAATTACCAGTAATACAATAATAATTGCGATTATTTTTTTCTTCATAATTGCCCTCCGACGGCTTTATATAATGTAAAGTAATTAACTAAACGCTGTGATTTTGTTTGTGCTGCTTCATTCTGAACATTTATAAGGCTGAGTTCGCCCTGATAAAATTCGGGATTTGAAATAACACCCCTTTGAGTTTTCTTTTGAGTATCATTAAAATTTTTCATTTCGTAATTCAACTTGTTAATAGTATTTAAATCAACTTGAGTATCATGATTTATAACTGAAAGTGCATTATTAACTTCCTTTAGAGCCTCTAGATTTGTTTGGCAATAATTCTCAAAAAGCTCGGTATATTTAGCTTTTTGCATTCTTAAATTAGCAACTTTCTTTCCGCCTTGAAAAATATCCTGTGTTGCTCCTGCCATAATTGCGGCCAGTGAGGATTCCCAGGAAAAGAAAGTTCCCGGAGAAATTGTATTAAATGCCCATATTCCCGTAATATTAATTGTCGGGAAAAATTCTTTTTTTGCTACTCTTGTATCTATTTTGGCTTTTTCTAACTTGGTTTCAGCCTCCATAACATCAGGACGGGAATATATAACATCTGATGAAATTTCATCAGGAATATCACAATTATATTCAAATGAACTTAAGTTGCCTCTTTGCATATCACTGATGCTATCGGGTGATATTGCACATAAAACCGCAAGTTCAGTCAAAAGATTATTTTGTTCTTTCATTAATTTTTCATATTGATTTTTTGAATTTTCATAATTCTGAACAGTTCTGTTTAATTGAACAGAATTAATAATCCCTCTTTTATATTTTTTTTCATCAGCGGATAAAAGCTGTTGATTAACGGAAATATCACGTTTTTGATTTTCAATTAAATAATCATACTGTAAAATATTTGTGTAAATTGAAGCAACATCACTCAGAAGTGACAAATATACGGATTTTTCCTCATATTGTGCGGCTTCATAATCTTTTACGTAACTTCTTGTTTTATCTCTGTTTTTTAAAAGAAAATCAGCTTCGTAGCTTGCAATAAAAGGTAATGCAAAAGCATTGTCACTTAGCTGAAAATTATCAAATCGAGGAACATGTAATCCCAGATAAGAAGGTGAAACACTTAACGAGGGAAGCTCGTTACCTAAAGAATATTTGGTCTGCTGCCTGTACTGCTCAACCTTTGCTGCCGTTTGCTTTAAATCGTGATTGTTTTCAAATGCGGTATTTATATAGTACATTAAACAATCATCGTTAAACCTGTTAAAAAAATCTATATTTACATCTTCTTTTGTAATTGCATAACTGCATTGAGCCGAAATAAAAAATATAAATACAAAAAATATTTTTTTAATCAATTCCTGCCTCCTTTAAAAGAGTATTAATGTATAACTTTAAATTATCTTTTATAATTTTAATATCTTCTTGAATAAAATCATCCTGCCCGAGCAGCTTAAGCGTAAAAGAAGGTAAAATTCTCGGCGAATTTACCATTGATATAATGAAATTTGTTTTAAAAATTATTTCTCTGTCATTATAGTCTTTGTCAAAAATAGCTCCGACTAATTTTCTTATAAAATGAACAGGAGTACCTTTTATTTTTGCATGCGGATTGTGCTGCTCCTTTAACATAAAACTAAGAAAATCATTCGATATATCAGAATAAAAGTAATCTATCAATTTATCAAGCAGGAGATTTAGAAGACTAATTTGCTCTTTTTTTGATAATTTAGAAATATCTTGATTTATATCCATAAATGTTTTTGTATATTTATTAATTTTCTCGCTTTGTTCATCAACAATAGCTTGATATAATTCATTTTTACCGCCGAAATAATAAGATATCATGCTGATATTAACATCAGCCTCTCTGCAAATTTCTCTAATACTGACACCGTCAAACCCCTTTAACGCAAAAAGTTTGGTCGCTGATAATAATATTTTTGTTCTGGAATTATCTTCCATGCCTAATCCTTAATTGAGAAAATTATCAAACAAACGTTTGTTTGCGTCAAGAAAATATTTTTATAATTTTATCCGTGGTAAAATTATCTTATTAATAAGAGGAAATAAGGTGAGAGTCCTTAGCCGGATCGCGGCCGTAAAGCCGGAATGCTCCATAAGATTATTAATTGCGAAATCCGATTAATAATAGTTTTGGAGTCCTTGAATAAAAACAGGGATTTTTTTATGTCATCGTCTATATCATCAGCACAATCGAATAACAGAGCGGGATTATGTCCGCATGGGCTTCCGCCTGCGGCATGCCCGATATGCAGTTCGGGAGCGGGCGCCGTAAAACAAGTGAATATGAATGATAAGCCTGTTACAAAGCCGAAATCTCCTGCTCAATGGTCTTTTATGAAATGTTATGCGGTCGGTCTTTCTATGCGTGCAAAGGAAAAAAGACTTCAAAATATTAAAAATGCTTTTGAACAGCAAGTTGAATTTGCAAAAAAGTTAAGTAATATTATTCAAAATATGGCGGATAAGTTTCATACTGCCATAAAAAATATACAGGATAATTCGCCTGTATTTATTTATAATACTTTACAAATTATTACTAAATTAATTATAAAACCTGCATTTGCATTAATTTCCCTTATCCCCTTGTTAATTGAAAAAATGGCAAAATTTGAGCAAAAAATGAGTGTAATGATAAATCAGGCAGGTGAAAAACTCGTTTCAATAC
>JAJQHF010000069.1 GCA_021199975.1 Candidatus Gastranaerophilales bacterium | reverse complement strand
ATATAATTACATGTAAGAAGCAGTATACAAGGCAGTAAAAATATTGAAAACAGCAATATATCCCGGAAGTTTTGATCCTATAACAAAAGGGCATTTGGATGTCTTAAAGCGTGCTGCTGATATATTTGATAAGGTTATTATTGTTGTTTCCGTAAATGTGAATAAAAAAAGTTTTCTGCCTTTAGAAGATAAACTGTCGCTTATTAAAGCCTCCTGCAAAGATATAAAAAATATTGAAATTGACAGTTATGACGGTTTAACAATTGAATATGCTAAGAAAAAAAATGCAAATGTATTAATTAGAGGGTTGAGAGCGGTATCGGATTTTGAATATGAAATGCAATTATCGCAAGCAAACAGCGCTTTATGTTCCGATATACATACCGTTTTTTTAATAACTAAGCCAAAATACAACTTTATTTCATCGGGTACGGTAAGAGAAATAGCTTTAATGCAGGGGAATGTATCTAAATTTGTTCCGGAACCTGTTGCTAAATATTTAGAATTAAAATATACGAAAGGTTAAAATCATGACAGAGTTAAGAGTTAGTCATTTAATAGATGAAGCGGATGAATTGCTGGATAATAAATTTCATGTGGGAAGTTACTGTTTATTTATGAATACGGATGATATTCAGGATATTCTAAGCAAAATAAGAGCAATTTTACCTGAAGAAATAAAAACTGCCGAAATGATTCTTAAAAGACGTGATGATATATATATGGAGGCTCAAAATCGGGCAGACAGAATTATAAGCGAAGCACAAAATACAGCTGCAAATATTTTAAGTGAATCTGAATTAATCCGAGCTGTAAGAGAAAAAGCCGCTAAAATTCAAGAGCAGGTTAAAGACAGCTGTGAAGAAATGAAAAATAAAGCAGCCGAAGAAGCGGATTTATTAAGAAAAAACGCCTTTCAAGATGCAATGCAGACAAAAGAAGGCGCTCAGGCTTATGCAGAAGAAGTCCTGAATAATTTAAATAAAGATATTGAACAAATTCACAGAATTGTAAGAAACGGCCAGGAATATTTAGCTCAGCAAAAAGAAAGAGCAAAAGAATCTCCTCAGGATTACGCTAAAGCTTTTGTTGAACAATAGATTAATTAAAATCCGGAGGTAAATTTGGCTGCTAAAGTTATAAAACAACCTGATACAGGCATGCTTAAAATGCTGCCTCAAAGTGTAGAAGCAGAAGAGGCTGTATTGGGCGCTATTCTTGTCAATCCTATATCTTTAGGACGTATTGTTGAATTTTTAAAACCCGAATGTTTTTATAAACCTTCTCACAAACTCATATATGAAGCCATACTTGAACTTTTCAAAAAAAATGAGCCTATTGATATAGTTACGGTATCTGAACATTTAAGAAATAATGAAGAGCTTGAAAATGCAGGCGGAAGAGCTTATATTAATGATTTGGCTTTGAATGTTGTAACTACTGCAAACATAGAATTTTACGCAAAAATTATTCAGGAAAAAGAAATAAAACGTGCATTAATAAATGCAGGTTCCGAAATAATATCAATGTCTTATGACAGTGAAGAAACGGATATCGTACTTGATAACGCACAAAAATTAATTTTTAATATAGCCGCAAAAAAAGACACGGCAGACCTTATACCAATTCAGGAGCTTGTTGTTGCAAGTTACGAGCAGATAGAGGACAGATACAATAATAAAAGTGATTTAACCGGAGTTACTACAGGTTTTTATGATTTAAATGCACTGACATCAGGGCTTCAAAAATCGGATTTAATAATTTTGGCGGCACGTCCTTCAATGGGGAAAACCGCATTAGCATTAAATATTGCTCAAAATGTTGCAATGCAGGGTAAAAAAGGAGTTGCTCTTTTTTCTTTGGAAATGCCTAAGCAGCAGCTTGTAAAGCGTATGTTATGCTCAGAGGCGGAAGTAGATACGCAGAGAATTACCTCGGGAAATATGCAGCCAAAAGATTGGGAAAAACTTGTTGAAGCAATGACCAGATTGTCTGATGCAAGAATTTATATTGATGACACCTCGGGTGTTACCGTTACTGATATAAAAGCAAAATGCAGAAGATTAATGCTTGAAGAAAAAGATTTAGGATTGATTGTAATTGACTATCTTCAATTAATGGAAGGCGGCGGAAGCCCTAATGACAGAAATCAGCAAATTTCAGCTATATCCCGTTCATTAAAAGGATTAGCAAGAGAACTTGATGTTCCGATTATTGCTCTTTCACAGTTATCAAGAGGAGTTGAATCAAGACCCGATAAAAGACCCATGCTCTCTGATTTAAGAGATTCCGGTGCAATCGAACAAGATGCCGATATTGTAATGTTTATATATAGAGATGAATACTATAATAAAGACAACACCGAAAATAAAGGCAAAGCGGAAGTAATAATAGCAAAACACAGAAATGGTCCTGTCGGTACAGTTGAATTGTTATTCCAATCAAACATAACAAAATTCAAAAACAGAACAAAAACAACGGAGTTTTAAATTTTTTCAGGCGGCTTAAAAATTTTTGAATATAAACTGCCAATCATATAAAGACTGCCGGTTACTATTTTTAATCCGCCTTTGTTCAAAATTTTTTCAAGATTTTCTATTTGTAATTTTTGTATATTTTTTAAAAACGAAACATTTTTGATATATTCCTCAAAAGTAACGGCGTTTTTATGGTTAAACTCATAAAAATAAACCTCATCAGTATTTTGAAATAAAATATTTGCAATTGTTTTATAGTCTTTTGTATTGAGTGTTGAATATATAAAAATTCTCTTTTGATTCGGAAAATAATAATCAAGACTCTTTCTTAATTCTATTGCGGCATCAGGATTATGAGCGCCGTCTATAATTATGTTTTTATCCTTTAAAAATTCAAGTCTTGCAGCCCATTGAACGGTTTTTAATCCTTTTTTAACCGCATTCTTATTTATTTTTAAATATTCAACCGCTTTAAAAACAAGTGCAAGATTTTGCTTTTGATATAAACCTAAAAGCGGAAATTCATATTTTTCGTTGTTATAAACTATATGATTAATACCGTTTTCATAATTCATTTCTATATTATTATGAACGGATAAGAGCTTTGTATTTTTTTCTTTTGCCGTTTTTCTTATTATTTCAAACCCTTTATTTTCGGTTGAAACTATTACTGCGGAATTATTTTTTATAATACCTGCTTTTTCAAAGGCAATTTGCTCTATAGTTGTTCCTAATCGGTCGGTATGGTCTTTTGAAATTGATGTTATTACAGATAAAACAGGATTTTTGCAAACATTTACAGCATCAAATCTTCCGCCTAAACCTGTTTCCATAACTGCATATTCAACATTATTATCCGCAAAATATTTAAAAGCGCACGCAGTCAAAATTTCAAATTCGGTTAGAGGAATATTATTTTTATCAGCAAGTGTACAAATATTGTCTGTTAATTCGGTAAAATCCTTTTGAGATATTTCAATATTGTTTATTTTTATGCGTTCCGTGTATTCAATTAAATGAGGACTTATATAAAGCCCCGTTTTATAGCCTGCCGAATATAATATATTTGATAAAATTGCACAAACAGAGCCTTTTCCGTTAGTACCCGCAATGTGGATAATTTTTATTTTTTCTTGCGGATTATCAAGTAAATTCAGAAGTTCAGAGATTCTTTCAAGTCCGAGATTTATATAAAATCTGCCCTGTGATGTTAAAATATCTATTGCTTTATCGTAAGTTAAAATCATTCTATGGTACTTTTCAACTGTTTAACTATTTCTTCTGCAGGGTTGGTTTTAGCCAATTTTTTCGTATTTTCACGCATTAAAGAAAGTTTATTTGAATCATTTACTATTTCATAAATTTTATTTAAAAGATTTTCAGCCGTGCATTCTTTATCTTCAAGATAAACGGAAACTCCTTTATCACACATCTCTTTAGCGTTTTTCCTCTGATGGTCCTGCGCTGCATAAGGGTATGGAACAAGGATTGATGCTGCATTACATTGAATTATTTCCGTCAAACTCAAAGAGCCTGCTCTTGCTATTACTAAATCGGAAGCTTTTAAAGGATAAAACATTTCATCAAAATAAGGACGAACTAAAATATTATCTTTACTTTTAAATTCGGGATAAATATTTTCAAGTTCAGAAACAGTATCTTCAAATTTATTTTTACCTGTTTGAAGAATAATAAAATTATCCGAATTTTCACTTAAAGGTTTTATTATATTTACCATGGCGGTATTAATTGTTTTTGCGCCCTGAGAACCGCCCATTGCAAAAATAACTCTTTTATCTTTTGAAATTTTAAGTTTTTCTCTTGCTTCTTGTTTTGTAACCGTAAAAAAGGCTTCACGTACAGGGTTACCATTATATATTATGTTATTTGATTTTAAGATATTTTTAGAATTTTCGAAGGCAACTGAAACAATTTTAGCTTTAGGCGCCGCTATTTTTGAAACAAGTCCGGGGACAGAGTCACAATCATGTATCATATATGGGTTTTTTAATGTTATTGCAGCAGTCACAACAGGGGCGCTTACATAGCCGCCTGTCGTAAAAATTGCATCAGGCTTATATTTTTTTATATATTTAATTGCATTTAAATAAGCGAAAAAGAATTGAAATGCCCATTTCGGCATTTTGAAACTGAATTTTCTCGGCATACCCGAAACCTTGACAGGTAAAAATTCTATTTGCGGATAATTTTTTGCAATTTCATATTCAGGATTATCAGGATTACCTATAAAATAAATTTTCTCTGTATCTTCTTCTTTCAGTAATTTTTCAACAACCGTAAAAGCGGGATATATATGACCTCCCGTTCCGCCGCCTGATATAAAATAAGTCTTATTGGACATTGGGAAACCTTCTTATTCTCTTTTTTGAAATATTTAATAAAACACCAATCATGCACATGGTAATAAACAGAGATGTACCCCCGTAGCTTATAAACGGCATTGGAACACCTGTTGCGGGGAGCATTGAACTTGAAACCGCAATATTAATAAAAGCCTGCAAGCAGATGGAAACAGTTATACCTGCCGCTAAAAGCTTGCCAAATAAATCCTCGCATTTATTAGAAATTAAAAGACCACGCTGTAAAAAAGCAAGAAATAATCCGATTAAAAGCACACAGCCTAAGAAACCGAATTCTTCACCAAACACGGCATAAATAAAATCAGTGTGGCCTTCAGGCAGCCAGCCTAATTTTTGTCTTGAATTTCCGTAACCTTCGCCAAAAAATCCGCCTGCCACAAAAGCAAGCATAGATTGAATAATATTATATCCTGCACCATACGGGTCAGATTCAGGATGAAGCCAGGTTTCTATTCTTTGTTTTTGATATGACTGAAAAACAAAGCTTAAACCAAAAATTCCCGCCGCAATTGTACTTACAATCAATTTTATGCTTCCTCCCGCCGCAAAATACATAAATAATGATGAAGAAAGTATAATTAATACCATGCTTAAATTCGGCTGTTTAAAGATTAAAGCCGCCATTATTAAAATCGGGATATAATACTTATACATTTTGGTATTAAATAAATTTATATCTTTTGAAAAAGCACTTGCAAGCAGCATTATAACAGCAAGTTTAGAAGCCTCTGACGGCTGAAATTGAATAGGACCGAGCGTAAGCCATCTTGTTGCTCCGTTTACGGTAGTTCCGCAAAAATGTACTCCTAATAAAAGAACAATTATAAACCACGCAAAAGGCAATGATAATTTATTTAATGCTTTATAATTAAAGTTGCTTATAATAAACATTGCGATACAACCCAATATAAACCATACAAACTGCCTTGCCACAAAGAAAGTTGAATGAGTACCCTGTATTATGCACTTGGGAGCACCTGCTGAAAATATTGCAAGAAATCCGGCTATAATAAGAAACAAAACAATAAACACCAAAGTATTGTCATAAGATGACATTATTATTGCTGTTTTAGGATTTTGGTTTTGATTATAGTTTGGATTTGACATATTCTTTAAACACTTCTCCTCTGTGTTCATAACTGTTAAACATATCATAGCTTGCACATGCCGGCGAGAGCAATACTATTTCATTACTCAATGTTAACGAAGTATCAACAGCTTCTTCAAGCGAGTTTGACAATATTATATTTGTAAATCCGTTTTTCTCCATATTTTCTTTAAATCTCTGAGAAGCCTCACCGATAAGAATAACTGTTGTAACATATTTATTAATGTAATCTTTGCAAAATTCGGTCAAATCGGTTTTTTTATCCCGTCCGCCTGCTATTAAAGTAAGTTTTTTTCCTTCAAACGCTTTTATTGCAACAAAAGAAGCTTCGGGATTTGTTGCTTTTGAATCATTATAAAAAGATTTACCGTTTATTTCGGCAACGTATTCAATTCTGTGTTCAACAGGTTTAAAGGACATAATTTGTTCTTTTATATGCTCATTTGATATACCTGTCAGCTTTGCAATTATAACAGCACACATTACATTTTGATAATTATGTTCTCCTACAAGTGATATTTCATTAAGCTTTATAATTTCTTCTTCTTTGATTCGCTTAAAATAAATTGAATTATTTTTTATATAACAGCAATTTTTTTTAAGTTCTTTAGCGTAAATATATTTTTCACCCGTATAGTGTTTTGAAAACTCGTAAATTTTTTCATCCGCACCCGAAAATACAGCATATGCAGGCTGTTTGTAATCTGCAAACAAACTTGTTTTAGCTTTAAAATAGTTTTCTATACCGCCGTGCCAATCCAAATGGTCAGGGGTAAAAGTTAAAAAACATGCTATTTGAGGTTTAAAAGAAGGCGCCGTTGCAAGCTGAAAAGAACTTGTTTCGCATACATAATAATCAGGATTTTGTTCGATTAAAGAGGTTGGCGGTACTCCTATATTTCCGCAGGAGGGCGCATTATATTCACTTGATAAAATATGTGAAGCAAGCATTGTAGTGGTTGTTTTTCCGTTTGTCCCCGTTATTGCTATAAAAGGCGCATTTGCTTCAAGGTATGCAAGCTCAACTTCCCCGATTATCGGTATATTTTTTTCATTAAGCCTTTTAAAAATCTCACTTTTGGGCGGAATTCCGGGACTTGTTATTGCGATATATGAATCATTTATAAATTCTTCACTGTGAGAACCCGTTTCTAATTTTATGCCCTCTTGTTCAAGTTCTTTTGCAAGGTTTATATCTTTATCCTGCAACGGTTTTGCTTCTGTTATAAAGCAGTCCGCCCCCTGTTTTGACAAATACCTTGCGGCGGAAACTCCGCTTTTTGATAATCCTAATATTAATACTTTTTTATCATTCCATTTTCTTTTCATAAGAACTTTCCTCTACCATAAAATTTTAAACAGAATTACGGCAATTGCGCCCGAAATTAATGTTACTAAAGAAAATACCGTTACTATTTTATTCTCGCTCCAATTGCAAAGTTCAAAATGATGATGAATAGGACTCATTTTAAAAACTCTTTTTCCCGTAAGTTTAAAACTTGCAACCTGAATTATCACCGATAATGTTTCAAGACAAAAAACAATGCCGATTAATAAAATCCATAACTCAAATTTACCTGTTACCGCAATGGAAGCAATAAGCCCGCCAAGTGCAAGAGAGCCTGTATCACCCATGAATACTTTTGCGGGATATCTGTTAAAATATAAAAATGCAACTGTTGCACCTACAGCAGCGGCGGTAATTATAGCCAAATCCGTATGTCCTGTTATTACACATATTATAGTACAGGCAATCATTGCTATTGTGGTATTTGATGCCGCCAAACCGTCTAAACCGTCCGTAAGGTTTACTGCATTTGAAAATCCTGTTATATATATAATTATAAAGAAAGGATAGACATAATTTAAATCCAAACTGTATTGACCTATATTTAAACTGGTTTGTCCTGAAATTGTCATATACAGCGCCGGAAGTACAGAAATAACCATTTGAAGAAATAACTTATTTCTCGGTGTTAATCCCGCTTTATTTTGTTTGTGAATAATTTTACCTAAATCATCACTTAAACCTGCAAGCATAAAGAATAAAAAAGTCATTAAAACTATTAATGCAGCGGGTGTTAAGCTTTGATTCATAGTTAATGCCGCAAGTGATGCTGCTATTATAGGCAAAACAATAAAAACTCCGCCTGTTGTAGGTGTTCCCGCTTTCTTTGCGTGATTTTCAGGGGCATCCTCAAGAATATATTGAGTGTACATTTTTTTCTTTAAAAAATCTATATAAACCACACCAAACAGTAATGTTAATACGAAAGCTACAAGCATTGAAACTATGATTAATACGTTAAAATCCATTATTTATTTAACTCCTCAATAATTTCTTCAAATTTCATAAATCTGGAAGCTTTTAATAGAATATTAGAACCTTTTGGCAAATTATTTTTTATAAAATCCGCTAAGTCTTTTTTATTATTAAAATGAACTGTTTTAAGGTTATCAGGCTTTATATATTTCGCAAGTTCCCCTGTTGTAAGAACGTAATCACAATCAAACTGTTCAAGAAATTTACCTGTTTGGCTGTGATATTCCTCTTCATTAAGTCCTAATTCTCCCATGTCGCCAAGTACCACGGTCTTTGGTGACGGCGTAAAAGAAAGAAATGTTTTTAATGCCGCTTTTACGGATTCAGGATTTGAATTGTAACTGTCATTAATTATTTTAAAACCGCCTGCTTCTTGAATATCCCATCTCTTTTCAATCGGAGTAAATTCCTCAAGTCCCTTTTTTATAATTTCCGGTTTTAATCCTGCAAATAATCCCGCCTCAATAACACTTAAAGCATTTTGAATATTATGTTCTCCTCCTGTATTAAGTTTATATTCAAAGCCTTTATATTCAAACCTGCTGGTATTTGACGTCATTTCTTTTATTGCAAGATTTTCATCTTCAAGGCTGAAATAAACAGTATTGTGAACATTATCGTTTATCTGTCTGATAAGTTTGTTATCATGAGAGATTAAAATACCGTCTTTTTTTAAATATTTTGTTATTTCAAACTTTGCTTTTGCAATGTTGAGTAATGAACCTAATCTTCCGATATGAGCGCTTCCCGTATTTACAATAACCGCAACATCAGGCTGAGCATACTTTGAGAGCAGTTCAATTTCTCCAAAACCTCTCATCCCCATTTCAACAATTAAATATTTTGTTGAAAAATCAATTGATGCAAGAGTTTGACATAATCCTATTTCGTTATTATGATTTAAAATTGATTTCACGGTTTCCCCTGCGCCTTTAAATACGCAATACATCATTTCTTTAACCGTGGTTTTGCCGCTGCTGCCTGTTATTGCTATTGTGTACGGGTTTATTTTGTTTTTATAAAAATTAGCAAGCTGTAAATAGGCTTCTTTTGTATCTTTAACATACAAAATTACTTGAGCGCTTTCGTAAACCTTATTTTTATCAGATGTAAAATACCCTTCCGCTCCGTTTTGAAGAGCTTTTTCGATAAAATTTTCTCCGTCGAAATTCTCACCTTTTATGGGAATATAAATTTCACCCTCTTTTATGGTTCTTGTATCCGTAGAAAAAGCATATAATTTATTACTGTCATTTTGTTTAATTACTTCGGCATTTACCGCTTTTAAAATCTCACTCAAGTTAAGCTTCATATTATATCCCCAATCCCAAAATATTTTACCATAAATTTATTTGTCTATAAATAACATCTAAGAAAATTTGATCGGGAAAATTCTAAAATAATTTAATTTTACATACATAAATATTGACAATCTTAAAATTTAACTATAATATTAAATCAGGTATTACAACAAAGAGAAAAGGGGCAATTAAGGTTAT
>JAJQHF010000209.1 GCA_021199975.1 Candidatus Gastranaerophilales bacterium | reverse complement strand
TATTATGAGTATAATGTTATTAATATATTGGAAGAGAAGCAGGTTAATATAAAAATATGTTAAATAAACTGGGATTTAAAAAGAAAGTACACGTTGGTATTTCTTTATCATCAAATAATTTATTAGAACTTGTATGCGTGGATAAATATACCAAATTGGTTAATAAGTATGTATACGGAAATGTAAAATATAATAATGCAATAAGAGAAATTATCGATTTTGATGAATTTGAAGAAGTTATAGGAAATTTATTTGAAGAAGCCGGATTAAATCCGGCAGATTGCATTGTTACATTAAGTTTACCAAATGTTTATTTTGGTATTACACCTTTAGATGGCTCAACTGAAATTTCCTACATAATGGACAATTTGCAGTCTGAAATTGAAGATTTATATTTGTTTAAAAGAAATGAGCCTGCTTATTCATACTCAATATTAGATTCTGACAACGGAAATAAACAAAAAAATATTGTTTACAGTGTTGTTCAGGCAAAGGTTATGGCTAAAGTTATAGATATATTTGATAAATTAGAAATTGACCTTGTGCGAATTGATACCTCTATTTCTTCAATGTTGAGAACTATTCAATACTGTGACAGATTTAATAAATATGTTAATAAAGATGAAAAAACTTCTATATTATTAATTACGTCAAACAGCTGTAGTTCCTTCTTACTAAACGGACCCATTATCACCGGTTATACAGAGGAACCTCTTGCTATTAAATCTTTTTCTATGGAAGAGGTTTATGCTACCATTGCCAAAATCGCAGAAAATGCCGTTTCTAAAAATAATGCTAATTCATTGCTGGTAATTAGCGAAACAGATGAAATAAGTGCTGAAGTTATATCTCAAAATCTTAATTTACAAGTCAATATAGATCATTTTACTAAAAATATGAGCGTAAGTGATCCATTTATTGATGTTTCGGATTTCAGTACAGATATCGATACAAATGAACTTTCATTTATGTCAATTGAGGCTGTAGGCGCTGCAGTTGCAGATTTTGATGAATATCCTTTAAATATTAACTTTTTGCCTCCTGAGAGAGTTAATGAAAATATCATTGAAGTTAACGGTTATGAAGTAGATTTTTATCATTTTTTGATTGTTATATTTTCTGTTGCGATAGTATCGGCAGCTATTATAAGTATATTGGTTTGCAGTATTTTAAAATTACAAACTGATGCAATGGCTAAAACAAATACAAAAGCAACACAGGATATACAGGTATTTAAAAAGAATATTTCCGAAAGAGAACAGCAAAGGAAACAAGATATTCTTCCTATATTAACAAAAATTTTGGAAACAAATAAAACTGTTGTTGATGTATATACAGCATTATCTACTGATATTCCCGATTCTATTTATATAAAGAAATTTGTAACAAATTCAGCAGGCGGTATCGGTATTTTAGGAGAATCAAAATCAAGTGAATCAGTACAAGAATTTGTAAAAGGATTAAGAGAAAAAAATCCTGATTTAATGCTGTCAAAATTATCTCTTAACACAAAAGATGATCCGGTTCCTGCTAAAATTCAAAATGGGTTTACATTTGAAATTAAAACAGCAAATACAAATGTGTTATTAGAAGATGATACTTTAACTATGATACAAAATGAATTAATGCAAGCAAGTAAAAAAATGCCGTCATCGGGAAGAAACGGCCGCAATTCATCATCAATGCTGCCGCCTCCTTCGCCTTTAATTTAAATATGATAAGAGAAAGAAAATATGAATAAAAAAATTAAAAATTTAGTTCCGTTATGTTTTTTAGCAGCTGTTATAGTATTTATTCTTATAATAGTATTTGTCTGCAAACCTAAATTTGAAGAATTTGGAGATGCACAAAGGAAATCTCTTAATAGTGCAAAGGAAAGAGAAAAATTAGAATCTGAATCAAGAAAAGCCGAAGCTGAAAAACAAGCTGAAAACATGAAATTAAAATCTATAAAGACCGTTTATGAAACCGATCTTAATTCTTCTACCGAAAACCTTGGAATATTTGGCAGAATGTTTGAAGAAATTATAAAAAAAGCACAACAAAATGGTTTATTAATCCGTTCAATTGAGTATAATATGAGTCCTGAAACAGACCCTCTATATATTGAAAGTTCCGATGCGTATAATGTATGTGAATTAAAGTTCTTTTTTGTAGGCTCATATTCACAGCTTCAAGCATTTTTAACTGATATGAACAAAAACTTTGAATATTTAACATATTTTTCGTCTATAAATGTAACAGCTTTCTCCTCAAACACTGATTATTTACTAATTAACTTGTCTATAACGTTATATTCAAAGAAGCCAAACGGGGGATCGCAAGGAAGCAAACTGCCGCTTTCTCCAAAAGGAAAAAATAAGAAGAAGTAATAAAGATTAAGATAAATTTTCATTTAATTTGAAAAGAACATTTACTGCATTGCGCTTTCGGGTGCAATGCAATTTTATTTTCTAAATCGATAAGACGTACAACTTTAGTAATAAGTTTAGATGAACAGATAGGACACCTTAAATTTTCGGTTTCTCCATTTAAAATTGCGTTTTTTACAGCTTTTATAAAATCATCAGTAACTGCATCAAAAGGAACAAGCATAATCCGTTCATATTCTTTAATGTCAGAAGGATTGATTTTAAGCGCCTTAGCAAGTTTTTGGCGGATAGTCGCAGGTAGAAATAAATCTTTTCCAGCCTCTATATCCTCTATTTGTTCTATATTAATTCCTGAACGTTTTGATAAACCTGAAACAGAGTATCCGGCTTTTTCACGTGTTTCTCTTATAAATTCGGCTAATGATTTTAAGTCAGACATTATGCCGCCGCTTTTGCTTTTTTTGCTTCTGATATATCATTCCATAAAGCGAGCAGAGTACTTGCAAAGAATATACTTGAATAAGTACCTATTGCAATACCTAAAATCATAACAAGAACAAAATCTTTAGTTGTTACTCCTCCGAAGAAATAAAGGGCGCCTAAAGTTATCAAAGTAGTAAATGAAGTATTTATACTTCTTGCCAATGTTTGATTAACAGAGGCATTTACAATTTCATCATAAGAGACTTTTTTAGAGTAAAACTTCAAATTTTCTCTTACTCTGTCAAAAACAACGATAGTATCATGAACACTGAATCCGAGAACCGTAAGAATAGCAGTTACAAACAAACTGTCGATATGAACACCGCATAATAAACCTAGCAGTGAGAATACACCAACTACAAATAAAACATCATGGAATAATGCCAAAAAAGCTATTAAAGCAAATTCAAAGTGAAATCTTATTTTTAAATAAATAACAATAGCCAATAATGCCAATGAAACCGCTATCATTGAGTTAACAAACAACTGCTTTCCGAGTAAAGGTCCTACCGAACTTGTTTGTACTATTTGTGCATCAGGATAATCAGAGGTAATTACTTCCGTAACTGCATCAATAGCTTCATTTTGTCCGTCTTCTGAAAATTGGGTTCTTATAGAAACTAAATTTTTAATAGCTGTATCAGAATCCGTTGCAACCGGTTTTAATACTTGAATTACAGGATTTTCAATATTTTTTTCTATTAATTTCATTCTGATTTGACCAATTTTCTCAGTCGGAACCGATTCATTAACGGCATATTGAATAATTGTACCGCCTGTAAAATCAATACCGACAAGCATAGGTGTATGAGTCGGATAAACAACAGACGACCATATCATTGCAACAACTCCCGGCAATAACAGCAGGAACGATAATGATAACCAAATCCATCTGTATTTTACAACATCTATTATTTTTTTTGTGTTCAAAACACTGTATGACATTTTTTATACTCCTTAAAATTAAATTATTAATCCAAAACACCGAATTTAGCTTTTTCTCTGCTTGTTTCAGATGCCTGATAAGCTTCGTTTATATCCTCTTCTTTCAAGCCGAATAATGCGGGATGCTTTAATTGTCCGGTGCCGAACATCAAGTGCATAAAGTTTTTAGTAACTGTAATTGCACTGAACATACTGACAATAACACCTATTGCCAATGTCAAAGCAAAGCCTTTTACTATATTTGAGCCTAAGAAATAAAGAATAGCACAGGTAATAATTGTTGACATGTTAGAGTCAAAAATACTTGTAAACGCTCTGTCAAATCCTGAATTAATAGCAGTAAACAAGGTTCTGCCCGATTTTAATTCTTCTTTTGTTCTTTCAAAAATAAGAATATTCGCATCTACCGCCATTCCGATACTTAAAATAAATCCCGCAATACCTGCCAAAGTCAGGGTAACAGGAATAGTTTTAAATATAGCAAAAACGATTAGTGAATATATAATCAGAGCAATATCCGCAATTAAACCGGGAACTCTGTACCAAACAATCATAAAAATCATAACTGCGCCAAGCCCTAAAATGCCTGCAAATTTGCTTTTATCGAGGCTGTCAGCTCCTAAAGTCGGGCCGACCGTATTCTCTTCTATAATTTTTGCAGGAACCGGAAGCGCACCGGCATTTAATAAATCTACTATTTTTTTAGCGCTGTCATGAGAAAATTCACCCGTAATTTGAGCATTTCCGCCAAGAATTTCCTGCTGAACAACAGGTTCTGAAATACTTTCTCCGTTAAAATATATAGCAATAGGATAACCTTTAAATTCTCTTGTAAGTTTTGCAAATTTAGAGGTTCCTTTTGCATTAAATTCTAATGTTATAAGCCATCTTCCCGCATTATCAGTACCAACAGCCGCCTTGTTTAAGTCCTCGCCAGATAAACCTGATGGTTCCCATCCTATTGTATTTCCGTCTTCATCCAAAACGGGCTTTTTGAATTCCAGTTCAGCCGTTTCACCTAAAAATTCTCTTGCAAGCTTAGGATCTGAAATATTCGGAATTTCAATTAACAGTCTTTTTTCGCCCATTTGCTGTACCATTGTTTCAGATACACCTAATGCATTGACCCTGTTCTCAAGAGCTGTCTTTAACCCATCCATCATATCCTGTGTTATTTTTGAAATGGTTTCTGTTGTCTGAGCTTCAAGTACAATTCTTGAACCTCCGACCAAATCCAATCCTAACGGTATAGACTTAACCTTAATTATTACGATAGAAATAATAGTTAAGATGATTATAGCCCAAAACATAATTATTTTATTTTTCATAAATATCCCCTGTAAATATAATAAGATACCCATTAATTTTAACAAAAAAAAAATTATCAAACATAAAATAATAATTTATGTTGCAAAAAGTAAAATAATACTGTTTTCAACTGCTAAATGGTATAATATTTTTGTAGATAAAAGGAAAAAGATATGGTTACAAAAGAAAAAGAAACAGAAGAAATTAAAACAGATTTAAAAACAAATAATATTTCGGAAGAAAGAAAAAAAGCGCTTAAAACAGCAATTGACAAGATAGAAAAAGACTTCGGCAAAGGTTCAATAATGAGATTGGGTGATAAACCCGCAGTTAATGTAGAAACCATACCAACGGGAGCTTTATCTCTTGATGTTGCACTCGGAATCGGAGGTATTCCGAGAGGAAGAATTATTGAAGTGTATGGACCAGAGGCAAGCGGAAAAACTACTTTGGCACAGCATATTGTTGCAGAATGTCAGAAAAAAGGCGGGATTGCGGCTTTCGTTGATGCAGAGCATGCTCTTGACCCTGAATACGCTAAGAATCTTGGTGTAAATGTTGATGAGTTATTAATTTCACAGCCTGATACAGGAGAACAAGCGCTTGAAATTACGGAAGAACTTGTCCGCTCTGCTGCTGTTGATATTGTTGTTGTTGACTCCGTTGCTGCTTTAGTTCCGAAAGATGAAATTGAAGGCGCAATGGAAGATAAACAAATGGGCTTGCAAGCGAGATTAATGTCTAAAGCATTAAGAAAACTAACAGGCATTGTAAGCAAAACCAATACAACCGTCATTTTCATTAACCAATTAAGGCAAAAAATCGGTGTAATGTACGGAAGCCCTGAAACTACAACAGGCGGAAATGCGCTTAAATATTATGCAAGTATCCGTCTTGATATAAGAAAAACAGAAACTCTCAAGAAAGATGATAAAGAAATCGGAAACAGAGTAAAAGTAAAAGTTGCAAAAAATAAAGTTGCACCGCCTTTCAGAATTGCGGAATTTGATATTATATACGGAAAAGGTATAAGTAAATCCGGCTGTATTCTTGATATGGCAGTAAATTTGGATATAGTAAAAAAAGCAGGTGCATGGTTCAGTTATAACGATGAAAAACTCGGACAGGGAAGAGATAAAGTTAAAGATTTATTTGCAGAAAACCCTGCATTGGAAGCTGAAATAGAAGAAAAAGTAAGAGCTGCTTTAAAGGCAAAAGATTAAAATTGTTTCGTATCTAAACTAAAATAAAAATTTTAGTTTAGATACGCACTTACAAGTTTCTTTACTTCATTTGCAGGTACTGCAAAACCTATACCGATATTTGATTTATTATTATCCGGATTAAAAATTGATTGGCTTATGCCTATTACTTCCCCGTTTGCATTTAGTATGGGACCTCCTGAAGAACCGGGGTTTATTGCCGCATCAGTCTGAATTTTATTTCTCTCATAATCAATTCTTGATACAATCCCCGTTGTTAAAGTACCGTTGAAACCAAAAGGGTTGCCTATAGCAAGAACCTTTTGTCCTACCTTTACCATCGACGAATCACCGAGTTTTATCACAGGCAGAGGTTTATTCGGCTTAATTCTAAGCAAGGCTAAATCACCGTTAGAATTTTCCGTTTTCATAACCTCTGCCTTATAAGTTTCTCCTTTTGCGGTTGTAACTTCTATATAAGAAGCCCTGTCCACAACATGAGAGCTCGTCAATATTATTCCGTTCTTGTTAATGATACATCCCGTTCCGCTTGAAAGCCCATCTAACATTTGCGCTTCCACAAGTACAATCGCAGGATTTATTCTCTCGTAAACTGTGACATTTATGAATTCTTCGCCTTTATAATCATTTTCTTTCGAATATACGGAATTATTTACCATAACTCCGCTAATAAACGAAACAAGCAAAACAAATATCACTGATAAAAATTTTAAATGTTTCGACATTTTCCTAATCCAAAGTTTTTCTAACAATTTAATTAAACAATTTTTTTCTGTACTCCGCATTGGTAAAAGAGAAGGATTAATTAACAATTAAACAGGTTATTATAACTTCAAATTAAGTATAAAGTATTGTTATAAAAATTTATTTTATTTTATAATAATGTAGAGGGAATATGCTTAAAACAATATTAAAAAGTAACACGGTTAAGACTATGGAAAAAATAGCGGGGCGGGATAATGTGCTTTCTTCGTATGATGAATGCTATGCCTATTCCACTGACTCAACCAATATAACGAACCCTAAGGAACTTGCACAGGTTGTTGTTTTTCCTTTAAATACAACGCAAGTAAGCAATATTATGAAGTACGCATATTCTAAATCAATTCCCGTAACTGCAAGAAGTGCCGGAACAAGTGTATGCGGTGCGTGCCTGCCGAAAAAAGGCGGAATTGTCCTTGATTTTGCGAAAATGGATAAAATTCTGGAAATAAATAAAGATAATCTTATATGCAGAGTTGAACCCGGTGTTGTAATTGAAACTTTGCAAAAAGAAGTTGAAAAATATGATTTATTTTATCCTCCCGACCCTTCAAACTTAAAGGTGTCAATGATTGGAGGAAGCATAGGTCTGTCTTCGGGCGGTCCTCATACTTTTAAATACGGTTCTACAAAGGATTACGTTATTGATTTGGAGGTCGTAACATCAGACGGAACAATAATGCGTACAGGCTCATCCTGTTCAAAAGATGTTACCGGCTATAATATGACTCAGCTTTTTGTTGGCTCGGAAGGTACACTTGGAATTATTACTCAAGCAACAATCAGGTTAATCCCGAAACCCGAAACAAAAAGAGTTATGTTAGCATATTTTGACACTCTTGAAGATACTTCAAAAGCAGCTAATGATATAATTTCAAATTTAATAACTCCATCCGTTATTGACTTAATGGACAAGAATACACTTAGAACGATTGAAAGTTTTTACCCCTGCGGTTTATTGGCGGATAAAACGGCTGCTCTTCTTATTGAAACAGACGGGTTTAAATCTGATATTGATAATCAATACAATAAAATAATTGAAATATGCAAAATAAATAACTCTTCATACATACAAACAGCCTCCAATAAAGAGGAGGAAGAAAAAATATGGATATCCCGGCGTTCTTCATTTGGTGCAACGGCGAAATTAGCGCCTAATGTGCTTACGGAGGATGTTGTAGTTCCAAGAGAAAATATAGTTCCGCTTGTTAAGGGAATATGGGAAATATGCAGCAGGTATGAGTTAAAAACCTGTATAATGGGTCATATAGGTGACGGAAACATTCACCCTAATATAGCACTGGATTTAAGAAATCCTATAGAATTAAATAACTTTAATAAAGCAAAATCAGAGCTTTTTGAGCTTGCTCTTTCTTTAAACGGCAGATTATCAGGCGAACACGGTATAGGCTGTGAAAAATCATATTTTATAGAAAAAGCACTCGACCCCAATAATCTAAAGATGATGAAACAAATAAAAAAATTATTTGACCCTAAAAATATACTTAATCCGGATAAAATTTTTTAGGAGGTATTTATTATGACTTACTGCATAATTAACTGCACAACCGCAAATAAAGAAGATGCCGTTAAAATTGCAAAACACCTTGTTGAAAAAAAACTTATAGCCTGCTGTAATATAATTCCCTCTGTAACTTCTGTTTATGAATGGGATAATAAATTAAACACTGATGAAGAAACATTGATGATAATGAAAACCAAAACAGAGCTTTATAAAACCGTAGAAGATGAAATAAAAAAACTCCACAAATATGAAAACCCTGAAATTATTTGTACACCTATAACAAACGGCAGTGACAAATACTTAAATTGGGTTAGTCTGCAAACAAAAAGTATTTAAATAAATTCTTAATATTATAATTAAGTTTTTTTCACTGTAAATTAAATAATATTTATTTACATGAAATACCTGCAGAACCGTCTTTATTAGAATAAAAATCAAACTTATAACTATTGTTGGAATAGATATAAGTGAAAAAATAACCTTTCTTATAACCAGTGCAATAAAGATGCAAGGGGGTATTCAGGTCTTTCATTTTTTTATAAGTACAATTGTTTGCTGTATAATTACACATATATGACTTAATACCTTCTCCAAATTTATTAACACAATAAAAAGGTATCGCAGTATAATATGACATATAATAGCTGTCTAATTTTACATAGCACGTAGTAGAATATGCTGCAATTAAAAAACTGTCATCCGAATCCAATGTATCATTATACAGTGCAAGTATTTCGTCTTCAGAAAGATTATTAACATTTATGTTATACCCGCTATATAATGCAATTTCATCGGTATCAGCATCTACAAAATTATAATTTTCGTCTAATACCTGCTGTTCACTTGAAGAATTATCAACAATTTTAGCAGGTGCATCATCGTTATTATACATAATGTCATCATAAAGCTCTGCAACTTTGTCATCAGGTAAATTGTTAACATTAACCTCGTCTAAAACAAAAATTTCATCCTCACTTGCGTCGATAATATCACTGCATAAATTAAATATTTCCTCATTACTTAAAAAAGCAACATCAACACCTGATACATCCATTTTTAAACCCTTTCTGAAAATTTTTCACAGCAAAAAAAAGATTGATAAATACCGTCAGCCGATACCTGACAATATTCACCAATCTTTCTTCAAAAATTATATTTACTTCAAACCAAAGATAAAGTTTCTTACAAACCCAACCAAAAAAGTCCAATTTCCATGGGGGGGGGGGTTTTGACCGTAAAAACAGGATTGACACAAATATTGAGTGCACATAAGGTCAACCGTTATTGCCCCGTTTGGG
>JAJQHF010000096.1 GCA_021199975.1 Candidatus Gastranaerophilales bacterium | reverse complement strand
GCGTCCAACGTGATCTTCACCCTCTAATTCGGAGGCATCGTCAGATGTGGCTAAGAGACAGATATTAATAGATTCTTCAAGCGTATAAGGATAGGGAACAAATTTATAATTTTCCAATATTTCTGTTTTTTCCACTTGAGTGGTTAAAACAGCCTCTTTCGGTTCAACCGTTCCGTCTTCTTTTGTAGTGGTATTTGCAACATTTAATAAATTTATTTCCGCAAAATTATCTTTAAAATTAAATGTTTCGGTGCTTTGAATTTGATATTCGGGTGCATCTGTAATATACATTGCATTGTTCAAACTTACAATTGAGTTTTGGTATTCATTTTCGGCACTTACCAAACTTATTTGAGCATCGCTCACATAAACCTCTTGATTTACCAAATCAATTCTTGAAACCAAACCTTCATCATAAAAAGCCTTTGTTCTGTTATATTGTCTTTCGTTAACCAGCAAATTTGCTTTAGCAATATCAATATTAGCTTTGGCTGCAAGTACTCCGTAGTATGCGGTTTTTACATTGTTAACGGTAGAAACAAGAGAATTTTCCAAATCAAATTCAGCCGCAATTTTATAAAACTTTTGCATTTTAACTTGAGAAAATACTTTTCCAAAACTATAAATAAGCTGGTTTAAATACACGGAGGCCGAAAAATTTTTGCTGTTACTCGCTCTGTATTTAGATTCCGTATTTGTAAAATCATACCCCGCACTTGCACCGATTGAAGGGAAATAATTTGACTTAGTCTGCCCGATACGAGCATTGTACATTTCTACATACTCTTTATAAATTTGAACTTCGGGACTGTTTTTAACAGCAAGCTCAATACAATCTTCAACAGAAAGGCTTGCTCCTTGTGTTATTTCTTCAATAGCTTGCGCTTTAAAAGGGCAGATTACTAACAATAAAAATGATATTATTATAATTTTATTCATATTTTTTCATATTTCTTCCATTATATCAACATTATATAATAAAAATTTTATATCTTTTACAACGACAAAAAAAACATAAAGTTCAAAATTAAATTTATTAGATTTTCAGATTATCTTTATATTTATTTTATATGTTTATTTATTGACTTACGTGTATTTTTGTAGTTAACTTTAAATAGAGATTTTAATCACGAAAGGAAACGAAACATTATGGCAACAAAAAGCAAAAAAACAGTTGATGCTTTGGAAAAAGCATTAAACCAATCAAATGTTGTTGAAACTCTTGACCAGCTTGAAGTATTAATCTCAAAGGTAAAAAAGGCTCAAAAGATTTTTGCAACATACACTCAAGAACAAGTAGATGCTATTTTTAAGGCAGCTGCTACTGCTGCTGATAAAGCACGTATTCCGTTAGCAAGAATGGCTGTTGAAGAAACCGGCATGGGTGTTTTTGAAGATAAAATCATTAAAAATCACTTTGCTTCGGAATATGTTTATAATAAACATAAAAATGCAAAGACCTGCGGTATTATTAAAGAAGATAAAGCTAACGGCATTAAAATAGCTGCAGAACCTTTAGGCGTTATTGCAGGTATTGTTCCTACAACTAACCCTACATCAACTGCTATTTTTAAATCATTAATTGCATTAAAGACAAGAAATGCAATAATTTTCTCACCTCATCCGAGAGCAAAAAAATCAACAATTGCTGCGGCTAAAGTTGTTTTGGATGCTGCTGTTAAAGCAGGTGCGCCTGAAGACATTATCGGTTGGATTGATGTACCTTCTCTTGAATTATCAAGTGCTTTAATGAATCATCAATTGATAGATTGTATATTAGCTACCGGCGGTCCCGGCATGGTAAAAGCTGCATATTCATCAGGAAATCCTGCATTAGGTGTAGGCCCAGGTAATGTATCTGCAGTAATTGATGAAACAGCGGATATTAAAATGGCGGTATCTTCAATTCTTATGTCAAAAACTTTCGATAACGGTATGATTTGTGCTTCAGAACAATCTGTTATTGTTGTTGAAAGTATTTATGAAGAAGTAAAGAAAGAATTTTTATACAGAGGTGCATATCTTGTAAGTAAAGCAGAAGAAAAGAAAATGATTGCGCTTCCGTTTATTGATCCTAAACGAGGCACGGCTCACCCTGATATTGTAGGTCAAAGTGCTCATAGAATTGCGGAATTATCAGGCTTTGAAGTTCCGAAAGATGCTAAAATCTTATTAGCTGAAAGACCTTCCGTTGATTGGGAAGATCCTTTCTCTAGAGAAAAATTATCACCAATCCTTACAATGTATAAGGCAAAGAATTTTGAACAGGCTGCAGAAATGGCTTATGAACTTGTTTCAAAAGGCGGTTTGGGGCATACTTCCGTTTTATATACCGATGAACGTTCAAAAGAAAGAATAGATAAATATGCAGAAAAGATGCCAACTTGCAGAGTATTAATTAACTCTCCTTCATCACAAGGCGGTATCGGCGACCTTTACAACTTTAAATTAGAACCGTCTTTGTCATTAGGCTGCGGTTCCTGGGGTAAAAATGCCGTATCCGGTAATATCGGTGTAGAACACTTATTAAACTATAAGACCGTTGCTGAAAGGAGAGAAAATATGTTATGGTTTAAGGTTCCCTCTAAAGTATATTTCAAAAGAGGTGCTACAGATTTGGCTCTCCGTGAATTGGCAGGTAAAAAACGTGCGTTTATAGTAACTGACAGATTTTTGTTTAACTCGGGAGCTGTTGACAATATAATAAAAGTTCTTGATGAAATTGGTATTGAACATGAAGTATTCTTTGATGTTAAACCTGATCCTACTTTATCTACAATTAATCAAGCTATGGCTATATTAAGACCTTTTGAACCTGATGTAATTATAGCATTAGGCGGAGGCTCACCTATGGATGCGGCTAAAATTATGTGGTTGATGTATGAACAGCCTGACACCAACTTTGAAGATATCTCTATGAGATTTATGGATATAAGAAAAAGAATATGCTCAATTCCTGATTTAGGTCAAAAAGCTATGATGATAGCAATCCCGACAACTTCCGGTACGGGTTCGGAGGTTACTCCGTTTGCTATTATTACGGATGATGAAACACACGTAAAATACGCAATTGCAGATTATGCTTTAACTCCTAATATGGCAATTATTGATCCTAACTTTGTAGACGGAATGCCAAAAGGTTTAACATCTGCATCAGGTATTGATGCTTTAGTTCACTCTTTTGAAGCTTATGTATCATCTATGGCAACAAACTTTACAAATTCAAATGCTTTGGAAGCAACAAAATTGATATTCAGATATCTTGAAAGGTCATACAAAGAAGGTGCTAATGACCCTGTAGCAAGAGAAAAAATGCACTATGCCGCAACAATTGCAGGTATGGCATTTGCTAACTCTTTCTTAGGTTTATGCCATTCTATGGCTCATAAACTTGGTGCTATGTATCACGTACCTCACGGTGTTGCTAATGCTTTGTTATTCAGACAAATCATTAAGTTTAATTCATCCGATTCACCTAAAAAACAAGCAATATTCCCTCAATACAAGTTCCCGTGCGCTAAGACAAAATACGGTCAAATTGCTGATGAACTCGGCTTGGGCGGAAAAAATGATGATGAAAAAGTTGAATTATTGCTTAAAGCTGTTGATGAATTAATGGATAAAGTTAATCTGCCGAAATCTATAAAGGAATTTGGTGTAGATGAAAAGACATTTATGGATAATCTCGATGAGCTGGTCGAATTGGCTTATGATGACCAATGCACAGGAGCTAACCCTGTTTATCCGTTAATGGAAGATATCAAAAAAATATACATCGATGCTTATAACGGTGTAGTTTAATTAATTATTTATAAAAGAGGAACATTATTTTAATGTTCCTCTTCTTTATTAGGATAATACGGTTATGAACAAAATTCTTTCAGATAAAGTAATAAAAAGGCTGACTTTATATCACAGTATTTTAGTTGATTATATGCATAAAAATATTGAATATATTTCAAGTCCTCAAATTGCGGATTTATTGCATATTGATAATACTCAAGTAAGGAAAGATATTGCGCTTCTTAAATATAAGGGAAAATGTAAAGTAGGATATAAAGCTTATGAACTGAAAGTTTTGATTGAAGAAACGTTAAAGTTTAAAACGGTTAAAACTGCATTTATTGTGGGCGCAGGTAACTTAGGTATGGCTTTGGCTAAATATGATAATTTTGAATCCTACGGATTTGATATATCTGCTTTATTTGATAATTGTTCATCAAAAATAGGTAAAAAGATTAACGGAAAAAATGTATATGATATAAAAGAACTTCCGAAAATGGCGGATAAATTCGGGGTAAAAATAGCAATTCTTACCGTTCCGGGTGCTTTTGCACAGGAAGTCACGGATTTTCTTGTAAAATCAGATATTAAATATATTTGGAATTTTACACCTTGTGTTTTAAATGTTCCTAACAATATTCAAGTTTGGAATGAAAATTTGATAGGTAATTTCCTCCAATTTACCGTTAATCTTGATGAGGAGAAGAATTAATGGCGAATGAAATTAAAATATGTATGGGAAGTTCTTGTTTTGCAAGAGGAAATTGCGAGAATTTGGAATTTATCGAAAAATACATAAAAGATAATAATCTTGATGCAGAAATAGAGGTTTTTGGAGCAAGATGTGAAAATATTTGTGAAAAAGGACCAAATATTGTAATAAATGGTACAATTTATAATAATGTAACTAATGATAAAATTGTTGAAGAATTAAGGAAGTTAAATGAATAATTTTTATCCCGTTTATACTTTAAAAAATGAGTGTCATGACTGCTATAAATGTATAAGAGAATGCTACGTAAAAGCAATAAAAATTCAAGATAATTCGGCTTCTGTTATAAATGACAGGTGTATTGCATGCGGACATTGCGTTATGGTGTGTCCTTCAGGTGCGAAAAGAGTAAGGAACGATATAGAAAATGTTAAAAAACTTTTCTTTAGAAATAAGAAAGTATATGTTTCTTTAGCTCCAAGCTGGGTTGGTGTTTTTAATGTTTCTAAGAAAAAAATGATAACAGCCTTAAAAAGATTAGGTTTTGAAGGTGTCAGCGAAACTGCATTGGGAGCTCAAGAAGTTTCAATTGAATGCGCTAAAATTTTAAATAATTCTTCTGACGGTATTTTTATATCAAGCGCATGTCCTGTTATTGTTGATTATATAAGGCTTTATAAACCTGACTTTGTTAAAAATATAGTTCCTGTTGTTTCGCCTGCATTAACACATGCGGGATTATTGAAAAAAACATACGGAGAGGATATTTCTGTAGTATTTATCGGTCCTTGTATTGCGAAGAAAAAAGAATCCGATTCTCATCAAAACTTAATAGATGTTTCTTTAACTTTTGAAGAATTAAATTTTTGGTTAAAAGAAGAATTTATATCATTTAATGAAATAGAAGAAGATTCAAATGCTCATTTTGTTCCCGAACAAGCTTATGAGGGCGCATTATATCCTATTGAAGGAGGAATGCTCGAAACTATAAGAAAAGTCGGCGTAAATGAAAAAGAAGTTTCTTTATTGAGCATAAGTTCGGTTAAAAATTTTGATAAGGCTTTAGATGGTTTGGTAGAAGCTAAATTATCAGGTAAAATTTTTGTGGAAGCATTAGGTTGTGAAGGAGGCTGCGTGAATGGTCCTTGCCTTTCTTCAACAAAAGGAATTATTGCAATGGGGGCTGATGTTTTAACTACTACAAGTTATCGTGATACAGTTCCTAAAAATCCGCAAATTGTTGTCAGTGAAGATTATAAACCAAATCCGGTAATAAAACGTAAATATGACATAGACGAAGTAACAAAAGCATTAAAACGAATAAGTAAACATACTTTAGAAGATGAATTAAACTGTTCAGGATGCGGGTATTCTACATGCAGAGATTTTGTTTCCGCACTGATAGCAGGTGATGCGGAAGTTTCAATGTGTGTTTCATATATGAGAAAAATAGCTGTCAGAAAAGCAGCCGCAATGATTAGATGTATGCCTGCCGCTGTTGTTATGGTTGATAATGATTTGAATATTATTGAATCTAATGATGCTTTTTTAAGAATGTTTTGCGCTGATATGTACGATGTCTTTTCTGCTAATGAAGGCGGACTTACAGGTGCTGCCATAGATAGGATAGTTCCTTTCGGCGAAATTTTTAAAGCCGCATTGAAATCGGGTGAAGATATACATAAAGAACATTATCCGATTAAAGATAAATTATATGATATCAGTGCATTTACAGTTGAGGCAAAAGAAATAGCAGGTGCCGTTATAATGGATGTTACCAAATCCGAAACGGACAGGGAAAAAATTGCAAGAAAAGCTCGTGAGGTTATTGCAAAGAATATAGCTACAGTTCAGGAAATAGCTTGTTTATTGGGCGAGCATATGGTTGATACGGAAGTTCTGCTTGATTCTATTGCAAAGGATTACGAAAATAATACAGACGGTGATAAATAGTGTTTATAGATATAGGTTTTTATCAGAAAAAGAAATATAATCAAAATGCGTTCGGAGATTTTTTCTTATCTAAAAGATATAAAGATACCGGCAGAATTATATCTGTTTTATCAGACGGACTCGGAAGCGGAATAAAAGCAAATATTCTTGCCTGTATGACAGCTTCAATGCTTATGAAGTTTATAGAAGCCCATTCTGATATAAAAGATGCGTGCGAAATTATTATGAATTCTTTACCTGTATGCAAAGTAAGAAAAATAAGCTATTCAACTTTTTCTGCAATTGACTGTGACGAGGACGGAAATGCAAAGATAGTGGAAGAAGGTAATCCCGAATTTTTATGGATTAGAAATAATGAAATAATGACTCCCGAATATAAAGTTATAACATCTACAACCTTTACAAACAGACATATGCATATTTATAATATTAAACTTGAAAAGGGCGACAGAATTATATTTTGCTCAGATGGTATTACACAGGCTGCATTAGGTACAAAAGAATTAAGATTGGGGATTAGAAGAGAAGGATTAATAGAAATTGTACGCTCAAAATTAAAAGATTTTCCGGATATATCATCTGATGAACTTGCACGTTATATTGTCAGACAAGTTGAAATAATTGAACCTGACCATAAACTTAAAGATGATACTTCGGTTGCCTGTATTTACTTTAGAAATCCTAGAGAATCAATGATTTTCACAGGGCCTCCTTATGATATGGCACAAGATAATTATTATGCAGCAAATTTTTACAATTTTAAGGGTAAAAAGGCTATAGCCGGCGGAACAACAGCTAATCTTATTTCAAGAGAATTGAATATAGAAATAGAAGCAGACAGAAATATTAATGTAGGAAAGCTTCCCGGTATCTCTCATATGAAGGGTGTTGATTTAGTAACGGAAGGAATTTTAACGCTTACAAAAACTGCAGAATATTTGGAGTCAGGTATTAAAAGTGATGATGCTGCAGGCAAACTTATGGATTTCTTTTTAGACAGCGATGTAATTAAATTTATGGTCGGTGTAAAACTAAATCAGGCGCATTATAATCCTAACCTGCCGATTGAAATTGAAATAAGAAAAAATATAATCAAGAAAATTGTGAAGCTGCTTGAAGATAAATATACGAAAAAGGTTGATGTAACATATATATAAAGATGTTACAATATAATAAAGATATATGGGGGTCGGGAAGTTATGAATAAAATTAAAGTTCGTATTTGTTCGGGAACAACTTGTTTTGTAATGGGAAGCTCTTTTTTAAATGATTTATATGACATAATTCCTGAGAAATACAACGGTCAGGTTATCGTTGAACCGAGTTTATGCTTAGGTCAGTGTTCAAAAAGCGGCAAGCATTCAAAAGCTCCTTATGTTTTAGTTGATGACGAAATAGTAGCTGAAGCTACAATAGAAAGTGTCATATCCGCAATTGATAAAAAGGTTTCTTCAAATGAATAATAACAGTCAATCCATACACATAAAAAGAGATATATTAATAAGGCTTGTAAATGCTTTTGATTCGGGGGATTTTTGTAAACAAACAGCCTCAATTCCTTATGCTATGCGTCCAAAAGGAGCAGAAGTGCCGTACAGATGTTGTATATATAAAGAAAGAGAAATTATAAAAGACAGAATTATTGCTGACCTTGGGTTTTCCGTAGAAACAACAGATGAATCGGAGAAACTTGAAGATTTTGCTTTAAAATCATTGAATAATAATGAAATTGAAGAAAACCCTCTTACTGTAATTGATGCGGCTTGCAAAGGCTGTGTACCTTCCAGAGTGTATGTAACAGATTTATGCCAGGGCTGTGTTGCAAGGTCATGCGAAAAAGTGTGTAAAATGGGGGCTGTAACTATAGCAGGCGGAAAAAGCAATATTGATTCATCAAAATGTAAAAACTGCGGAATGTGTATTAACGCATGCCCGTATAATGCAATAGTAAAACTCATTGTTCCATGCGAACAGGTATGCCCTGTCGGTGCAATATCAAAAAGAGAAAACGGCACGGCGGTTATTGATTTTGAAAAATGTATATCCTGTGGAAAATGTGTTGCGGCTTGCCCTTTTGGTGCAGTGAACGAAAAAAGCCATATTATTAATGTTTTAAAGGCAATAAAAAACGGAAATAAAGTTATTGCAATGTTCGCACCTGCTATTGCAGGACAATTCCCGGGGAATATTTATCAATTAAAATCCGCAATTAAAAAAGCAGGGTTTTATGATGTTTTTGAAGTTGCGCAAGGTGCCGATATAACAACCCGCAATGAAGCAAAAGAACTTGAAGAACAGTTAAGATCAGGACAGCCGTTTATGACTACTTCTTGCTGTGCAGGATATAACAGTCTTGTAAAAAAACATTTACCTGAATTACAGCCTTTTGTTTCTGATACAAAAACACCTTTGTATTACACATCTGAACTTGTAAAAGAAAAATATCCCGATGCCGTAACAGTATTTATTAGTCCTTGCAGTGCAAAAAGAAAAGAAGTACAGGAAAATAAAAATATAGATTTTGTCTTAAATGCAGAAGAACTGGGCGCTATTTTTGTAGGGAGAAGAATTGAATTATTTGAAATGCCTTTAAGTCAATATGATTGTGAAAGCTCTAAACAAGGAAGAAATTACGGTTCAACCGGCGGTGTTTCTGCTGCTGTTGAATCTTTGACAGATAAAAATATTCCCGTTAAATCATGTTTAATTGACGGTTTGACAAAAGATACAATTAAACAGCTTAAAACATACGCAAAAAATAAAGTTTGCCCCGATGGTAATCTTGTTGAAGTAATGTGCTGTGAAGGCGGATGTATTGGCGGTAATTCCACAATCGCCAATCAAAAAATTGCAAAGAGATTTATTAATTCCCTTTTGGAACAAAGCAGTGATTTAAAATAAATGTTAAGTTAATGGTAATTTTGCGCAATTTTTACTGATAAAAATTGTTTATATATTTAACTTATTAAATAAGCAGGTTACTATGACTTATAAAAATGTGAATATATGTAATAATACACAAATGATACTCGATAAATTTTTGGCAATACGTGAAGCAAAAACAGGAATTCCGAGTCCTTCAAAATCAAACGCTTTGCAAAAAGATACACTTGAAACACATTTAAAGGCTAAATCTTCAAAACATGATAATATAAAACAAAATACTAATTTAATTAATACATCAAAAGACGGAAATGATGACGGAAAAATTCCTTTTAAGGAAAAAATTGTTAACTTTGGGAAAGGCATAGTTACCCCGATAAAAACAATGTTTTCTTCACCTAAAAATATAGCAATAACGGCTGCCTCTGTTGCGGCAGGTGCTGCATTAGTAGCACTAACGGGCGGTGCGGCTGCTCCTGTTATGGTCGCTGCAGGTATAATTGGCGGCGGAGTCCAAGTAGGGAAAGGCATTTCTAAACAAATAAATGCAAAAACCGATGAAGAAGCAAGACAGGCATGGCAGCAAATGGGTTCAGGTACATTTACCGTAGGTGTATCGGCAGCAGGTGCTAAAGCCTCCGTTAAGGCTGCAAACGGTGCTGAAACAGGCAATATGTCCACAATAAGTGCTATTGTAAAATGTTTTAAGGACGCACCTAAAAATATTATGAACAGTGTAACAAACGCAGGTCAAAAGCTTTCCGGCTTTGTAAATTCTGCGGCATCCTCATCTTCTTCCGCTGTATCCGGAGGTAAGGGCAGAGTATATACCGATGCAGATATAATTGATGTTGATTTTGTAGAAGTAGTAGATGACGGCGCAGCTGTACAAAATAAAAGTTTCTTTAGCGGAATAAAGTCAAAATTACTTGGAAAAGGAAAAAAATCAGATACGCTGCAACTTGGAACTTCTAAAAAAGATTATAAGAAATTAACAAGTAAGCCGGAAC
>JAJQHF010000004.1 GCA_021199975.1 Candidatus Gastranaerophilales bacterium | reverse complement strand
TGGATTATAGCTGTATATATTTATCTTTACAAAAGTTAATATATTGATAAAAATTCTTACTCTTCAAATGTTTTATATATTTCTGGAGTTTGCTGCTTTGCAAAACTGATAAAATTCATGGTGTTTTTTGCGTTATCTTTTTGTTGGTGATTGTATCTGTATTGAGTCCACAATCTTGTTATTGCAGAAAGTGTAAATCCCATAAAAAGCAGGCTGAATGCGTATGGAACCGCAGAAACAAAGGCTTTTTCTTTTGTTAATCTTGCAAGTTCATCGCACGATTTTGTATTTTTAGTTTTTGATAATTTTTCGGCAAGTGCCGGTAATTGTTCTCTTGTCGGGATATTAAGTTTACCGTCTTTTGTTTTTTGCAAAATATCAGGAAATTTATTTTTCTTTTCTAATATTTTTGTAAAGCCCTTTTCAAATAGTTCACCGCCAAAAATAGTGTAGAAAACTACTAATGGAACTCTTGTCCAAACTTCTGCAACATCCAATTTGCCTCTGTCTTCTGCTGCTTTAGAATACCCAAATAAACCAAGAATAGCAGTAAGAGCCAATTGCCCCTTACTCAATGCTAATTTTCCGTTATTGTTTGCAAAATCAAGGCTAAATCTACCTAAAGTATTTTTTAGCTTATCAGAATGTACACCTGCTTGCTCAGCAAGATTTGCTGCGGCTTTTCCGGGTTCAAGTATTGTTTTGCTTATTTTTTGAAGTGTATCTGATTTGTGTCCGTATATTGCAAGTGCGCTTCCTGCGGCTACCCCTGCGGCTGACAAAATTGCAGCCTTTTTTAACTGTTTTTTTGAATTGTTCTCAACTCTCTCTTGCTGTGCTTTGTCTTCTTTTTCGGATTTTGTTTTATCTAAGTTTGCTATGTTATTAAAATTACTCTTGTTAAATGTTTTTAAAGTAAAAAGATTTTTGGCAAAACTTAATGTATATTCAGCCACGGGAATTGCGGTGCAGGCTAATACAATACCTGCTTTTGTCGATATTGCACGTTTTTTTACTTCATCTGATAATGCGGTATTTTTTGTTATTTCCTGAACTGTTTTAGGTATTTGTTCATTAATTTTACTTCTTAAAGATTCAGGTTGAAATTTATTAAATACGTGATTTCTGAAGAGTTTTTCGCCCAATAACGGAGAAGCAAAGTAAAATATTCCCGATTCAAGAAATTCAAGAAAACTCATTTCAGCAAAATCTGCTTTGCTTCTTGCAAATACAGCTTTGGGAAGCCAGTTTGTAGCTGTATCTTGTATAAATCTGGTAGAAGATAAATTTTCCTGAGATTTTATAAATATATCAGCAGCTTTTGCAGCTCCTGATAAAACCGCCGTTTCTGCGCCTTTAAATGTCGGACTTTTTCTATTGTTATTTTTTATATTATTGTTTCGTTCTTCAAGTGTTATCATTATATGCCTCTGTTAAAATACTTAAATACTAAAAAGCCGCCCTGTTCAGGCAGCTTTTGAATTATTTTTAACGAGGTTTCACATTCGTACAAAACAATGACTGCCAAACTTTAAGTCCTGCATTTGCATCATCATATTCATCATTTGTACGTTCATAAACAACATATTATTCCTTTATGTTATTTTCAGGTTATATCAAAGTATAAAACTTGTCAATATTCGGTTATTTGAATGTTAAAATAATGTTAAAAACGGCATTAATTTTTATAAAGAAATAATTATCATTGATTTTTTCTAATTAACTACAGTTATATGTTTTATCTTTACGTTTGGCAATAATTCGCTGTATGCAATAACATTAACACGAGAAAAAAAGTCCTTTAAAATACGGAATAATTTTAATCTGATTTCTTTATCGCAGACTATAGGATAAGTCCATAATCTTTCTTCAATTTTTTTGAATCTCTCAACTATTTCTTTCTCTTGCTTTGAGGTTAACGACTGATTAATAAATTCAAAAAGTTCATTAGTAAGTTCTATAGCTTCAATTTCATTATTTTTTTCATATTTATTTGTTATCTGTGTTTTAAAAGTTATATCTTCCCTTATTTTTTCACTTATAAAATCAGCAGATTTCTTATCATATTCACAGGTCAAATCAAATATTCGCCTATAATCAAAAACAGATATTTCCTCTCTAATCAAATTTATAAATATTTTTCTTAAAATGTTTGCATTATTCTTCAAATATTCTTTTTTAGTAACATCTTCAAATAAACCTATTCTTTTAATTATATCATCTATCTGTATAATTTCATCAATACATTTTATACAAATATACTTTAAATTTTGCAAAATAATATCATTTGAGTTAAATTTTTCATAATCAGTATCATTGCTTAAATCAGTATTATTAACCCAATATACAGGCTTATTAAAAATTTCGTATGTTTCTTCAACAATATCCTGAAGATTTGAAATTCTTTCTTTTATTAAAACATGTTTAGGATACACATAAAATTTTATTTTAAAATTACCACGTACAAATATTTGAACTTCATTTAGAGGGATATTTTCAGAATCCATAATCCTTACAAGAGGAATAGTATATCCTGTTTCATCACATATTCTCTGTCTTAAGGCTGCTAATTTAGGAAGTAACATTCCAAGTTCACTATTTCCATCTATACTATAATCCGGATCAGCAATTTCAATCAAATCTTCACCCAAATGCAATTCAAGGGGTTGTAATACAAGTCTTTGCGTAAGCATACGATCAGGACTCACCAGGTCATTAAGTTTCGCATTTGCCAAAAACAACCCTAGAAAGAGTTTAATCCCTCGTATTTTATATAATAAAAAAGAAAACAATGAAAAAAAGAATAATAACAGTAAAACCATTATTAACAAATAATCACGCAAAAAATAAATTATAATAAAACACAGAGAAATAAAAAAGGAAATAATGAAAGCATAAGATATTATGAAAATCTTTTTAAAAAAATTTTCCGCCACCTCAAAATTAACACTTTTATATCCTGTATATCCTGTATAATCCAATAATATTACTTTCTAAGATATATCTTTATAAGAACCTTTAAACTTATCCGAATATGAAGTATGCAGGAGATGGTGAGCAATTTCACTTCCCGGTTTTCCGCCTAAACATTCATTATAGAGTTTAATAATATCAGGATTTTTATGTGATTTTCTTAAATCAAGACTCTTATCTTCTTCATACAGACCTTGAGCTCTCTTTTCTTTTATAGAAGAATCCAAACAGCTGACAGGCTGCCCTCCGCCATTTATACAGCCGCCGGGGCATGCCATAACTTCTAAAATGTGGAAATCAGATGTTCCCGCTTTTATTTCTTTCAAAGATTTTTCAGCTTCTTTTAATGTTGAAACTACTCTTACTTTGACCTTTGTACCTTTTATATCAACAATTGTATCTTTTGTTCTGTGATTAGCATCAACACCTCTTAACGGAGTAATATCGACATCTTGAAGTTCTTCACCTGTTACAATATTGTAAGCTGTTCTAACAGCAGCTTCCGCTACACCGCCTGATGCGCCGAATATTGTGCCTGCGCCTGTATATTGACCGAATGGAGAATTTGCTTCTTCTGAATTCAATTTTTTAAAATCAATTCCTGCTGATTTAACCATTTTTGCAAATTCCTGTGTTGTTAATACAATATCGGTTTCACCGATTAATTGTTCTCTTATTGCTTCATATTTCTTAGCAGTACATGGCATAACAGAAACAACAACAGTATTTTCTTTTGTATAGCCTTCATAATATTTAGGTAAAAACTCTTTAACAACAGGCGAAAGCATACCTTGGGGGGACTTACATGTTGATAGATGACTTATTAATTCGGGATGATGTGTTTCAACATACCTTACCCAAGCAGGACAGCATGAGGTAAATAAAGGCAATACACCGCCCTTCGTCAATCTTTCAACAAATTCGTTTGCTTCCTCCATAATCGTCAAATCAGCAGAAAAGTTGGTATCAAAAACCAAATCAAAACCAAGTCTTCTTGCTGCCGCATATATTTTTCCTATTGTATTTTCACCTGCATCAATATTAAATTCTTCTCCTATTGCTACTCTAACGGAAGGTGCAATTTGAAGCACTACTTTCTTTTCAGGATTATTGATTTTTGACCATACATCATCTATATTTGATTTTATTGAAATTGCACCTGTCGGGCATACTGCCTGACATTGACCGCAAAATACACAATCTACCTGACTTAAAAATCTTCCGTTCATAGGCTGTACTTTTGTATTTGAACCTCTTCCCGAGAAACCGAGTACGCTGTGACCTTGAAATTCAGTGCAGGCTCTCACACATGCTCCGCATAATATACATTTTGAAGGGTCACGTACTAATGAAGGATTGTAATCATCAATTAACTGATAATCTTCTTCCTTTAATTTCGGGAAGGTTATATCGGTTATTCCGTATTCTGCCGAATACTGCTGAAGCTCGCAGTTTCCCGATTTATCACAAGTAAGGCATTCTCTTTTATGGTTTGCAAGTAAAAGCTCTAAAACCGTTTTTCTGATTTTTCTGACTCTTTCCGTATTTAAATGAATTTTTAATCCCTTTTCAGGCGGCATTGTGCATGAAGATTGAATGCCTCTGCCTTCAATTTCAACAACACACATACGGCATGCGCCAAAAGACGTTAAATCGGGGCGGTAACAAAATGTAGGAACATTAAATCCTGCTTTTTTTATCACTTCAAGCAGATTAGGTTCATTTGTAAATTCAACTTCTCTGCCGTCAATAAATAATGTTTTATCAGATGTCATAATTTTTTCCTTTTCTTAATTTTATTTAATGTTTAACTAAATACATTATTCCAAAACAATTGCCTTAAACGGACAATTTTTCAAACAAGCTTCGCATTTTATGCACTTATCGGGGTTAATGTGATGAGGATTTTTAACAGTTCCTTCAATAGCACCAACCGGACAAACTCTTGCACATTTTGTACAGCCTTTGCATAATGCCTCATTAATGACAACTTTTTTCATTGCGGTACAGACACCTGCTGGACATTTTTTATCATCAATATGAGAAATATATTCATCTTTAAAATACTTTAAAGTAGATAATACTGGATTTGGAGCAGTCTTACCCAAGCCGCATAAAGAACCGTCTTTAACGACTTTTGCAAGCTCTGATAATTTATCAATGTCTGAGTGTTCTCCTTTTCCTGCAACTATTTTTTCCAGGATTTTTAAAAGATTTTTTGTTCCTTCACGGCAAGGAACACACTTACCGCAGCTTTCATGCTGGGTAAAATTCATAAAGAATCTTGCAACTTCAACGATACATGTTTTGTCACTCATAACAACAAGACCGCCCGAACCAATCATTGCACCTGCTTGTATTAAATTATCGTAATCCATAGGGATGTCAAGGTGTTCTTCCGTTAAACATCCGCCAGAGGGTCCTCCTATTTGAACAGCTTTAAATTTTTTACCGTCACGCATACCGCCGCCGATATCAAATATTATCTGTCTTAGTGTTGTTCCCATAGGAACTTCAATTAAACCGGTATTATTTACATCACCTGTAAGAGCAAATGTTTTTGTACCCTTTGATTTTTCCGTTCCCATTTTAGCAAACCAATCCGCTCCGTTTAATATAATTAAAGGAACATTAGCAAGTGTTTCAACGTTATTAATTAAAGTTGGTCTGCCGAATAAACCTTTATTAGCAGGAAATGGCGGTTTCGGGCGAGGCATTCCTCTTTCGCCTTCTATTGATGCCAAAAGTGCTGTTTCTTCTCCGCAAACGAATGCGCCTGCTCCTTCTTTTATGTGTATATCAAGTGAGAAATCACTTCCCATTATATTTTTACCCAAAAAATGTCTTTCTTCAGCATCTTTTATAGCTTTTCTTAAACGCTGAATTGCCAAAGGATATTCGGCTCTTACATATATATAACCCTCATCAGCTCCTATAGCAAAAGCAGCAATTGCAATACCTTCAAGAAGTTTATGGGGATCGCCCTCCATAACACTTCTATCCATGAATGCACCGGGGTCACCTTCGTCACCGTTACAAACAATGTAAGATTTTCCTCCTCTGTTTGCAGCAGTAAATTTCCATTTCCTGCCTGTCGGAAAACCTCCGCCGCCTCTGCCTCTTAATCCTGATTTTTCGATTGTTTCTATTACGCTTTCGGGATTATTCTCTTGTATTACTTTTGACAGAGCCTCATAGCCTCTTACCGCAATTGCTTCATCAATACACTCTGCATTTATATTTCCGCAGTTTTTAAGTGCTGTTCTTGTTTGTTTTGCATAAAAATTAATATGTTCATCATCCGGTACGTGCTGATGTGTCATAGGGTCAACATACAATAATCTTTCAACAGGTTTATTATTTTTTAAATGGCTTTCAAAAATTTCTTCAACATCTGATTCTTTTACTTTTACATAAGTTACTTTTTTATCGGGAATTGTAACAAGAACACCTTGTTCACAAAAGCCGTGGCATCCTGTCGGAACTGTTGTCATTTTATCATATTCAGTTAAAATAGAAACATTTGCACCCAGTTCTTTAAACTTTTCAATAACTTTTAATGCACCGTTTGCAACGCAGCCTGTTCCGGCGCATACCAAAACTCTTAATCCTTGATTTTTTATAAGTTCTTGAGCTTTATTTTGTTCTTCTTTAATATCAATATTTAATGTTTGATTTGGCATTATTTATCCTCCTTAATCAAAGTATCAAGTATTATTGTGATAGCATCCGAAGTCATTTGAGGATAAACTTTTCCGTTTATGACAACAACGGGAGCAAGTCCGCAGGCACCCAAACAGCTTACTGTTTCCAAAGAAAACAAACCGTTTTCACTTGTTAATTGTCCGGATTGCATATTTAATTTTGCTTTAATTGTATTCAATACCGGCATTGAACCTCTAACGTGGCAAGCCGTTCCGTCACATACTTTTATTTCATATTTTCCTTTCGGTTCTAAGGAAAATTGCGCATAAAAAGTTGCAACTCCAAATACTGTTGCGGGTGATAAACCTTCAATTTTTTCTCCGATATAAATCATGGCTTCTTCGGGCAAATACCTGTATATCTCTTGTACTTTTTGCAAAATAGCAATTAAGTTGGATTTATTGGAACCATAACTTTCTATTACTTCATCTAATTTCTCTGTACTAATTACAGAGCTGCCTGCTGCACTCATTTTAAACTCCTTTTTGTTTGTAACTGTTTATTTTAGTATATCATTTTTAATATCTTTTGGAAAATAATTTTTTTCACTGTTAAAATATGTTTGAACTTTGTTTACCGCCTCAAGTTTATTTTCGCTGTATTCCATATATTTTTTAAAATATTTCGCTGCATTTTTGGTTAAATTCAACTTCATTGAGGTATTTGCAAGGCTGTAATATATGTCGGGCGAATATTTGCCATTTGTTTCGGCTGTCTTAATATACTCTTTTGATTTATTTAAATATTCTGTATTAACTTTATTATTGTTAACATAAAGAATTGCATATATATACGCTATATCTGCATAAACAAAAGGGTTTTGAGGGTTAACATTTATTGCTTTATTAAAATACTCTTCCGATACTTTTTCATCATTTTTTGCATTGTAAAAACCCAATATAAGATTTATATTAATATCATAGGGGTAAATTTCATTTTCACTCAAAATGCTGTCATATTCATTTGTCTTATTTATATCAGATTCTGAAAATTCTCTGTCTTTTTTGTCAGGAAATTTTCTGTTTGACTCGGCTGCTTTTTTATAATAAGTAACGGCGGAAGCTTTATCTTTCTTATTATGCTCGTAATATCTTGCTGTATTTTCATATAAAGCTGCAAGTAGAGAGTAATTTACATAATCACCCGAACCCTCCGCTTTTTCTATCCCTATTTCCAAGTATTCTTTTGATTTTTCATAATTCTGTTTTCTTCTCTCAATAAGAGCTAAATCATTATATATAGCCGCTTCAATTACCGCATATTTTTTTTCGGGTCGATTAGTAACAATGTCAAGCGCTTTTGTATAATATTCATCTGCTAATAGAGAGTTTTTCGTATAATTATACATATAAGCAATTGTTTTATATAGTTTTGCAAGTTCATATTTATCTGTATCCGAATTGCTTTCTCTTAGTGCTTTTGCTTTATTTAAATATTCAAAAGTTATGTCATTGTTGTGATATGCCGCAGCATATATATTGCCTAACATTTGAAATATACCGGATTTTAACTCTAAATCAGGATTTTTTTCACGTTCGATATAATTTAATGCCTCTTTGCAATATAATTTTGCATTATAATCATCTTTTAGCATGTAAATAACTTTACACATATTTAAATAGTTTTGAGCGGTTTTTTCGTTTTTGAGATTGTTGTTATAATTTATATAGGCTGTTTTATAGTCAGATTTAAGCAACGCTTCGTCATCTAAAGAAAATGCCTCAATTTGAACGAAAAAAGCAGATATTATCAATAAAAATGCAGAAATAAAATTTTTTTTCATAATTGCTGCCCTTTCTTTCCAAACGGAAGTTTTTAATTATTAAGTTTAAACTTTTATATAATTATACTTCAAAATTAGTCTTAAAAATTTTTATCAAGACAAATTTAACATATTCTTTGTTTGTTATAAAATTAATCTGTCAAAAGAGAATTAATCGGAGAGTAATATGGACGAAATAAGAGTAAGAATAGCACCGTCGCCAAGCGGTAATTTACATATCGGTACAGCTAGAACTGCTTTATTTAACTATTTATTTGCCAAAAAAAACAACGGTAAATTTATATTAAGAATTGAAGATACTGATGCGGAACGCACAAGTCAGGAGTATATAGATAATATTTTTGACAGTTTAAAGGCATTAGGTTTAAATTGGGACGAAGGTCCTGATGTTGGCGGCGAATACGGTCCATATACACAATCTGAAAGATTTGATATTTATCCTAAGTATGTTCAACAACTCCTGGATAATGGTTTTGCTTATGAGTGTTTTTGCACTCCGGAAGAACTTGAAGCAGAAAAAGAAGAGGCATCAAAAAACAAAAAAGCTTATGTTTACTCTAAAAAATGCGAAAATTTAACGGAAGATGAAAAAGCTAAACTAAGAGCGGAAGGCAGAAAACCCGCAATTCGTTTTTCTGTAGAAAAAGCAAGAAAGGCGTTTCATGATTCTCCCGTTGTCCACTTTGAAGATTTAGTAAAAGGTGATTTACATCAGGATACAAGTTTAATAGGTGATTTCGTGATTATGAAGTCAAACGGCTCTCCTACCTATAACTTTGCTGTTGTAATTGATGATATGTTAATGAAAATTTCACATATTATCCGTGGAGAAGACCATATTTCCAATACTTTTAAACAAATTTTGATATATGAAGCATTAGGAGCGGAAGTTCCTAAATTTGGACATTTAGGTATGATTTTAGCACCTGACAGAAGTAAACTTTCAAAACGTCACGGCGCAACGGCAGTTTCCGAATTTGTCGAAAAGGGTTATTTAACAGAAGCTTTGTTAAACTTTGTTGCACTTCTCGGCTGGTCGCCTTCTGATGGGGTTGAAATTAAATCATTAAATGAAATAGCTCAAGATTTCAGAATTAATGAAGTTTCTTCTTCTAATTCTATTTTTGAATACGATAAATTAAATTGGATGAACGGTCAATATATAAAGAAAATGGATATTAAGGCATTAACAAAAATGGCAAAACCATTTCTTTCTAAGTATGACTTAACGGGACTTTCCGAAGAACAATTAGAAAAAGTAATTGCTTCAACAAGAGAGCCGATTACTGTTCTATCCGATTTAACTTATGATACTGCATATTTTTTCGGGAAAGATGTTGAGTATGAAGAAGGTGTTAAAGAGAAAAATATTGATACCGAACAAGCTCAAAATATTCTTAAATATTTTTATTCTAAGCTTCCTGAATATGATTTTGAAAATGAAGAAAAACTTCACGAGCAGTTGGCTGACTTTAGAACATATTTTAAAGAAAATTATGCAATTAAACCTAAAGAAACAATGTGGACGGTAAGAGCCGCATTAACAGGAAGAACTCACGGCGCTGATATGGGGTTATAATTGAAATTTTGGGTAAAGATAAGGTAAAATATCGTATAGAAAAAACAATAAAATAAAATGAATAAATATTATGGAAGAGTTTCTTAATTTACCAAAAGTATCATTTATTGTAATTACACATAATTTTTCAGATTTTATATGTGATTGTTTGAACAGTATAAAAAATCAAACATATAAAAATTTTGAGATAATTGTGGTTGATGACGTTTCAAAAGATGCTACACGAGAAAAAATAAGTAATTATCTTAAATCCAATTCGAAATTAGATATTACATTTATTAAAACTGAAAATAATATAGGCC
>JAJQHF010000003.1 GCA_021199975.1 Candidatus Gastranaerophilales bacterium | reverse complement strand
TGATGACAGTGATTATAAAATCAAATTAGATGAAGCTCAAGCAATGTATGAAAAAACTCTTTATTCACAAAAAGTAGCTAAGGCAAAACTGTCGGCTGTAAATTCAGAGATTGAGCTTGCAAAAAAAGATTTAACCAGATATCAAAACCTTTATAAAGCAGGGGCAGTATCACGACAGACACTTGATAATGCACAAACAAAATACGATAATGCAAAGGCAAAACTATTATCGGCCGAAGAAGATATTTTATCATCTTCTAATGACAAAGTTGCCGATGCAAATTTAAGAATTTTAAAAGCAAAAAGAGATGAAGCTCAATTATATTTAGATTATACAAATGTTATTGCACCAAACTCCGGTACGGTTACAAATAAAAATGCGGATAAAGGCAGGTATATTCAAGCAGGTCAGCCCTTATTCACACTTGTAAGCGACAATTTTTGGATTGAGGCAAATTTCAAAGAAAATCAAGTCGGCAAAATGAAAATAGGGCAAGAGGTTGAAATTAAAATTGATGCTTACCCGAATAAGAAATTTAAAGGAAAAATAGACAGCATTCAAAAAGCCTCAGGTGCTAAATCCAGTTTATTTCCGCCTGAGAATGCTTCAGGGTCTTTTGTAAAAATAGTGCAGAGAATTCCTGTTAAAATTGTATTTACCGAGGAAATTGACCCCGATAAATATAATATTGTTGCCGGAATGAGTGTTGAACCTAAAGTAAGAGTAAAATAAGTAATGGCAAATGAAAATGCTGTAATTAATGAAGAAATTAAGCCCGAATTTAATCCGTGGATTGTTTCAATCCCTATAATAGGTGCTGCATTTATGTTTGTGCTTGATGAAACTATTGCAAATGTTGCTCTGTTACATATGGCAGGAAGTTACAGCGCCTCTAGAGAAGAAGCTTTATGGATTTTAACAAGCTATCTTATTGCCTCCGGAATTGTTATTCCTGCTGTTGATTGGTTCTGTAAACTTATGGGCAGAAAAGCATTTTTTATGTTTAGTATTCTATTATTTGTGTGTTCATCATTTCTATGCGGAATTTCAAATACTCTGTCCATGATGATATTTTCACGAATAATGCAGGGACTTGGCGGAGGTGCGCTTTTACCTCTAGCGCAAGCCATACTTCTTGAAAATTTTTCCGTAAAAGATAGAGGCAAAGCAATGGCACTATTTGGGATGGTTATTGTAATAGCCCCGATAATAGGTCCTGTTTTGGGCGGTTGGATTACGGATAATTTAAATTGGTCGTGGATATTTTTTATAAATATTCCCGTTGGTCTAGCTACAATTATATTGGTAAAGTATCTTATATATGACCCTCCTTACGCAAGGAAACAGAAAAATATAAGAATTGATACAGTAGGCTTTTTCTTTTTGACTCTTTGGCTGGTAACATTACAGATAATACTCGATAAGGGCAATAATGCAGATTGGTTTCAGGCGGCATGGGTAAGAAGAATGGCGGTTATATGCGTAATATCGGCGGCAGTATTTTTTATTTCCCAGATAAAAAGAAAAAACACTCTCGTTGATTTAAGCGTATTTAAAGACCGTAATTTCTCAGTAGGGACGCTTATACAGGTGGTTGTTAATTTTGTACTATTAGCTTCAATGGCACTTTTACCGCAATTTTTGCAAAGTCTTATGGGATATAATGCATATTTAAGCGGATTATCAATGATGCCGAGAGGTGCGGGTAGTTTAACTTCTGTTATTCTAAGCGGTTTGCTTTCAAATAAAATCGATAACAGAATTTTAATTTGTATAGGTCTTATATGTGTAGGTATAGCAGGTTTTCAATTAAGTGAAGTAAATCTTGATATATCAATGACAAGTATTTCAGTGCCGAATTTTATACTCGGTCTTGGCATGGGATTTTCCTTTGTTCCGAGTATAGCACTTTCTGCTGTTACGTTAAAAAATAATCAAATGACAAACGCCTCGGGGCTGCAAAGTCTTTTAAGAAATATCGGAGGTGCAATAGGTACATCACTTTCAGGAACAATGATAGCAAGATGCTCGCAAATGCACCAGTATTATATGGTTGATAATTTGAATGAACTGAATCCCGTTTATATGGAAAGATTATCGGAAACAGCGGCAGGATTAAGTTTATATGCACATCCTGCGGAGGCTCAATATATGGCTCAAAATGTTTTATATAAGCAGCTTGTGCAGCAATCAACGCTCTTAGGATTTACAGATACTTTCAGAATGTTTTCAATTGCCGCAATGGTTGTTATTCCCACTGTATTTTTATTGAAAAATATTAATTACAAAAAGGAATAAATTCTATTGTCTGAGAAAAAATTCACGATAAGCCGAAGGTGTGAGTGAATTTTTTTGAGTGACAACTTGAAAAGGTGAGCATTTTGGCGGCGGCGAGGAGCCGGCGACAGAATGTGACACTAGATTAATTATCTCTATGCCAAAAGAGCGTATGCAGAGGATGCTATATTTGTTGTATTTTTTGCCTTTTCAGTGTCTTTTTGTGATAATTTTATACCCGTAATTTTTTTAAATGCGGCTAAAAACCCGACAATAATCCCTTGTTCGGCATCATCTTTAGCATCTTCAAAAGTATAATCACCTTCTACTTCATTTGTTGCGGCTTCCATAACTCCTAATCCGACTCTTACAACAGCACCTGTTACGCAAGCTGCTCCCAAGATTGCAGCTGCACCCCAGCCTAATGGAGTTGCTAAAAGCAATACTCCGCTTACAACTGCAAATGTAGCCGTATTTAATACCGTATTAGTTACGTTTTCCTGATTTTTCTTATATTTGTTTAAAGCTTCTTCAGCTTCTTCAAGAGTTATTTCTCCTGCCTCAGCTTTTGCAATTATTTCGGACATTTCGTCCGAGCCGTTCCAGCCGAATTTAGAAAAAATGCCGCTGAATTTATTTTTTATTGTATCAAAAGTTTTTCCGACTATACCTTGTTCATCTTGTATTTTTTCATATTCTTCTTTTAATTCTTCTATACTGTTGATTTCTATTTCGGAATTATCATTATCGGAGTCTGATATATCACTTTCTGATTCTGCAACAACAGCTGTTTCATCTTCATAATTTAAATCAATAATTTCTGTATCTTCATAGTTAGAACTAACCGGAGTATAACTTGAATATACATCATTAACAGAGGTTAAAGAACTAACCATATAAATCTACCTGCCTTCACTATATACCTTATATTTATATAAAAACATTTTCTCAAGAAAAATTGCTTATAAAATTTGCGGAAAAATTAAAATTTTTCCGCAAACTCAAAACTATAACATAAATTTTCGTATTTCATTTTTAAATAATTTTTTGATAAATGTTAACTATTAAACACCATCGGCATTTTTAACAATATCAACCGCTTGTGCTTCTTGACCTTTTGATTTAGCAATCATCCTTCCTATAAATGAACCTGCTGCAATACCTATAGCTGTTACAGCAAAAGTTTTGCCTAATTTTTTACTTGCATTTGCTGCGGTTTCTTTCATTTCAGGGTACATATTTTTTGCATTTTCGGCAATATTATCTAAATTAAATGTTTTGCCGGTTTTTTTCATTGTTTTTTGGGCTGCTTTTTGTGCGTTTTTTACAAAATTATCCACCCCGCATGTTGTATTCTTTAATGCGGCTTTAGTTTCTGCGGGTAATAAAGCTTTGTGTATTTCGGAGGCAATGACACCGCCTGCCAATGAATTCAAAAATATTCCCGAAGCCTTTGTATTTGTGTTGTCAACATTTTGAATAGCCATAAGCCCCCTTTTTTTTAAAATTATATATGTTTATTTTAAACCTGATTTTAAAATTTTTTGTTACTATTTAGGTTGAAAATTAATACTTCTTCATATATTTTATTAAATATAACATAATTTAAGAACATGTTTTATTTTTTATGTAAAAATATTATTATTATTATGAAAGAATGGAATTTATGTTAAACAAAAAAGTTAAATCAATAGTTCTTGCAGCGGGAAAAGGCACAAGGATGAAATCGGAACTTCCTAAAGTACTCCATTCAATATTTGATAAGCCTTTATTGGGTTATGTTATGGATTCTGTTAACAAGCTTGACTATATTGATGAAAATTTTATTATAGTCGGGCATGAGGCTGAAAAAGTTGAAGAATTTGTAAAAAAGAATTATGAAAATGCAAAATGTATTATGCAGTGTCCTCAGTTGGGAACAGGTGATGCAGTAAGTAAAGCAGTTCCTTTTTTGAAAGATTTTGACGGTTATGTAATTGTTTTATGCGGTGATACCCCATTGATTACATCTGAAACAATTAAGAACTTTATAGAATTTCACGATAATAACCATGCTGATTTAACAGTAATGTCTGCAATTTTTGAAAATCCTAAAAATTACGGCAGAATAATAAGAGATAAGAATAATAAATTTATTGCAATAGTTGAAGAAAAAGATGCACTGCCTCAACAAAAAGCAGTAAAAGAAATAAATGCAGGAATATATTGTATTAACTGGAAAATAGTATCAACCGCATTTAACAGTCTGCAAAATAATAATGCTCAGGGTGAATATTATTTAACGGATATTGTTAAATGGGCTGTCTCAAAAAATCTAAATGTACAATCATATATTTTAGATAACAATGAAGAAATATTCGGAATAAATTCAAAAGCAGATTTAGCGGAAGCCGTTAAAATCTTAAATAAAAAATCGCTTATAAAATTGATGAATGAAGGAGTTCAAATAACAGATTTAAATTCGACTTTTATATCTCCTGAAACAACAATCGGAGCAGATACGGTAATTTTGCCAAACGTATATATAACAGGAAAAAATATAATCGGTAAAAACTGTAAAATAGGTCCTTTTTCTCATATAAGAAACGGTGCCGTTATAGGAAATAATGTAAGAATAGGTAATTTTGTAGAAATAAAAAAATCAGTTATAAAAGATAATACAAATGTATCTCATCTAAGCTATATAGGCGACAGCGAGCTTGGTTCGCACGTTAATATAGGGGCAGGTACAATAACTGCAAACTATAATCCGATTTCAAAAATAAAAAGTAAAACAATAATAAAAGACGGAGCAAATACAGGCTCAAACTCTGTATTGGTAGCCCCCGTAACGGTTAATGAAATGGCGTCTGTTGCGGCAGGCAGTGTAATAACCAAAGATGTAGAATCATACTCACTGGCGGTAACACGTCCGCCTTTAAGAATAATACAAGATTGGGTAAAAAGAAAAATTGAACAGCTTTCAGGAGGCATTAAATAATGGAATTAGAATTAGCATTTCCGCAGGGAACAAAAACAATTAATCCTACGCATGATATAAAACTTTTTGCGGGACGTTCAAATATGAAGCTTGCGGAAGAAATAGCCGAATATTTAGGAACAACCGTAGGACCTATGATTGTTAAAAATTTTGCGGATGGCGAAATTTATGTTCAAGTACAGGAAAGTATAAGGGGTGATGATGTCTTTATTGTGCAGCCTGTTTGTAATCCTGTAAATGAAAACTTAATGGAACTTTTAATAATTATAGATGCCTTTAAACGTGCAAGTGCTAAATCAATTACAGCTGTAATTCCATACTACGGATATGCAAGACAAGACCGTAAGACATCGGGAAGAGAAGCAATAACCGCAAAATTAGTGGCTGATTTACTTACAACCGCCGGTGCGGACAGAATACTTGCAATGGATTTACATACCGGACAAATTCAAGGATTTTTTAATATTCTTGTTGATCATATTTATGCAACTTCCGTTATTGTTGACTATGTAAAAACTTTAAATATTCCAAAAGATGATTTGGTTGTTGTAAGTCCTGATATGGGCGGTGTTACACGTTCAAGATATTTTGCTAAACAGATGAATTGTCCTATGGCAATCATAGACAAAAGAAGAAACCGCCATAATGAGGCAATAGCCGTTAATATTATAGGTGATATTCAGGGTAAAACCTGCATAATGTTTGATGATATTATTGATACAGCAGGAACAATTTGCGGAGCCGCACAATTATTAAAAGAAAAAGGTGCTAAAGATGTGTATGTATGTGCTACTCATCCTGTATTTTCAGGACCCGCCCTTGAAAGACTCGAAAAAGCACCTATAAAAGAAGTTGTTGTTACTAATACAATTCCTTTGAACAAAACTTTTTTACCTGAAAAAATTACCCAGCTAAGTGTTGCACCTTTACTGGGCGAGGCTATTTCAAGAATACATGACGGTGAATCCGTAAGCTCGTTGTTTGGATTTGAAAAAGAATATGACCAGTAAATAAAAGGAAAAGTTAATGCACTATAAAAGCTGTCAATGGGTCAACAGAGGTATAGAATTTAGAAGAGACTCTTTGCGTTTGTGCTGTTACGGATATTTACAGGGCAGAGAAACAGAATATCAAACAACTATAAGAGAAAACTATCACGGCGAAATTATAGATTGGAATGAAATTTTCAAAATAAAAGAACAGCAAAAAGCAATGCATAAAAAAGGGGAATATCTTGATGCATGCAAAGATTGTATTTATTTGTTTGAAAAAGATTGGGATGAAGAAAATTATATAAATCACTTTACTTTTAATCATTGGAGTAAATGTAATTGTAACTGTATATATTGTTATACAAAAGATGACAAAAAAGCATTTAATTCATATAAAGAGTATCCTCTATACCCAATTATAAAAGACATGTTTAAAAAAGAAATCATTAAACATACGGATGAATCCTGTATTATTTTTGGCGGCGGAGAGCCTACTATTTTACATGAATTTGATAAATTGATAAATCTTTTTCTTGATAAAGGGTGCAAAAATATAAGAATTAATTCTTCGGGGATTAAATATTCAAAAAGTATAGAAAAAGGCTTGAAATTAGGCGCAATAAGTCTTGTAATTTCAACAGATGCAGGTTGCAGGGAAACTTATGAGAAAATAAAACAAGTTAAAACTTATAACAAGGTATGGGAAAATATAAGAAAATACGCAAAATCTCAATCAAAAGATAATTTATTAAAAGTGAAATTTATTTTGTATCCGACTGTAAATGATAATTACACGGAAATTAATAAATGGTTTGACGAAGTCATCAAAAACAAAGTAAAAGCTGTAAGTTTAAGTGTTGAACAAGACTGGTATAATACACATCAACCCGATTTTACCCCCGATATATATGAAAAAATTGCGTATATGGAAAATAAAGCCAAGGAATTGGGTTTAGATATGGAAATATATTGTGAAGCTTTAGCAGTGTTAAGAGAACACAAGTAATACTGTTAAAACAGAGAAAAAGAAGAAATATAATTCGGCACCTGATACTTGCTGTTATTTTACTAGCTTCAACTTGAGGCATTGTAACTCGCTAACGCTCAAACAGACAATGCCTTGTCTATGTTTCAGCAAGTAAAATTACACAGCTTCGTATATGGTGCTGAATTATATTTTTTCTTCCTTCTTTTTCTAAAAACAATTAAAATAATTAATTTTCCGTACATTGTTTTTGCGTAGCTAAAAACACCGGACGGGGAATTAATTATTTTAACTGTTTTTTAATTTGCATATATATAATAATATATTATTAATTATAACTATGATATAATTTTTGCAAATAAAGGAATGAAAAATGTTTTGGAATAAAACAGCTAATCTAAAGAATGCAATGTTTGTAATTTTGGCAATACTGCTTATAGTTTTTATAATTCAAATAAAAAGTATTGCTCTTTTAGCTTTCGGGTCATTTGTTCTGGCATGTTCTTTAAATCCTGCAGTTGATAAATTGAGCAAAAAAATGCCTCGTTCTTTAGCATCAACGATTGTTATTACAGGTACTATATTGATTACTGTTTTATTCTTTATACCTATAGTTACTATATCAATTGAAGAAATTCATCAGTTTATAGATAATTTACCTGTTTTTGTAAGAAATGCTGCTGATTTTATGAGCAGTAAAACAATTATGGGTAAGACCTTGATTGAATATGTAAATATAGATGCAATTACGCAAAATTCCTCTCAAATGGCAACAGGTATTTTAAATAAATCCATCAACTTTACAATGGCGCTTATGGAAATGATAACCATTGTAATTACAATCGGAGTTATAGTTTTTTATATGATAAATGAAAGAAATCTTATTCGTGATGCTATAATCCTTGTTTTCCCCCCGAAATTAAAGGAAAAAGCAAAAGAAGTATATGAAAGTATAGAAAATAAAGTCGGCGGATATGTAATAGCTCTGATTTTATCAATGTCAACAGTTGCAGTATTTACAGCGGTAGGATTAATGCTGTTAAAAGTACAATATGCTATTCTTTTAGGATTAATAGCAGGTTTACTTGATATTGTTCCGATAGTAGGTCCTACACTTGCTTTTATACTCGGAATTTTATGCGCTTCTCAACAAGGATGGCTTGTCGTAATATTGACAGCGGTTGTATATCTTGCTGCTCAATGGGTTTCTAATAATTTTGTAAGACCCCTGGTTTTTGGTAAATTTTTAGATTTGCACCCGATAATTATTATCTTTGCTTTTTTAATTGCCGCACAATTCTTAGGTGTTTGGGGTGTTATATTGTCTCCGGCAATAGCTGCTTTGCTTTTAACATTATTTGATGAATTATACCTTAAAACAATTAATAAAGCAGAGAAATGTGATAAAACGGAGAAAAAAGAAGAAGCATAATTATGAGTGAAGTCTGTTTATATAAAACAAATAAAACAAAACAGACTGAACTGAATGTATGGTGCGCATTTCCTGCCGTATATAACTTTGGTATGTCCGCACTCGGTTTTTTAACGGTTTTTCAACATATAGACAGTATCGACGGAATTTTTGCGGAAAGAATTTTTACAGACAGCGAAAAAACCGTTTTGCAGCCTAAAAATGTTGATGTTATAGCTGTTTCTTTTTCTTTTGAATTGGATTATCTTGGAATTTTAAATATACTAAAGAAATATAAAATTCCGTTTCTTTCATCTGACAGAGAGGAAAAACATCCGTTAATATACGGAGGCGGTCCGGTGTTAAGTGCAAATCCCGAGCCGTTTGCGGAATTTTTTGATTTTATTATGATAGGCGATGCCGAACCAAACATAAAAGAAATATTTGAATTGTTGAAAAACAATAAGAATAAACCTAAAAAAGAACAACTTGAAATAATTTCAAAAATCGAAGGGGTATATGTTCCGTCTTTAAAAAATAAGTCATACACAGTAAAGAAAGCACACTCGGATTTGTCTTTTTGTGCAGCTACTCCTATATTGACGGAAAAAAGTTTTTTCCCGAATACTTATATAATAGAAGTTGAAAGGGGCTGTCCGCAAAGCTGCGCATTTTGTCTTACCTCTTATATTAATACTCCCGTAAGATTTTGCCCGTATGATGAGATAATAAACAAAATAGAAACAGGTATAAAATATACAAACAGATTAGCACTTTTGGGGGCTTTAATATGCGCACATCCAAGGATTGATGATATTTGTGATTACATAATAAATAAAGTTGACTCGGGTTTAAAACTTGAAGTATCGGTATCTTCTTTACGAGCTGATTATGTTTCCGATAAAACTCTTGAAATGCTTCGTAAATGCGGTCAAAGAACTGCTACAATCGCAATTGAAGGAGGAAGCGAAAGATTAAGACAGGTTATTAACAAACATTTATCAAAAGAGGATATTATGAATACCGTAAGTAAAATGGTCAAATACGGCTTTACGGGTTTAAAATTATACGGTATTATCGGGCTTCCTACTGAAACATACGAGGATTTAGATGCATTTGTTGACCTGTGTAAAGAAATAAAGCAAACGTATAAAGGATTTATACTTACTCTCGGTTTTTCTACATTTATTCCGAAAGCACAAACACCTTTTCAATTTGCAATGCGGGAGGATACAAAAACACTTGAAAAGAAAAATGAATATATGAAAAAACAGTTTGCTAAAATCGGAATAAAAGCCCGCATGGGAAGTGCAAAATGGGATTATATTCAAGCATTGTTATCACGAGGTTCAAGAGAATTAACTCCGTATTTGATTGAAGTGTTTAATCAAGGCGGTACTATTGGTGCATTTAAGAGTGTATATAAAGAATTTGAAAAATCCCGCATGCTTAAAAATTCGGATGAAACGGCAATAAATTCACAAAGTTTAGATAAAGAACTTCCGTGGGATTTCATAAAATTTCCGAAAACAAAAGAACATCTAAAGAAAGAGTATGTAAGGCTTTTGGGTTTAAAATAACTTAAATTAACATTTTGTAACAATATAAAAATCTAACACTTGACAGAATTGTTATATGTGTCATAATGATAATGTAAGATTTAAGTGTAAGCAAAACACTAAATGAAACATTACAACCCCGAACACATATAAACTCCTAAATAATAAACACAAAAAAGACCATTAGGATGCAGAAATAGACCACTTAACAAAGTGGCTTTTTTTTGTTTAAAAATAGATTTTTGTTTAAAAATCTTTTAAAAATATATTAAAAAACTTAAAAAGC
>JAJQHF010000070.1 GCA_021199975.1 Candidatus Gastranaerophilales bacterium | reverse complement strand
ATTTTAAAGTAATATATGATGAAAATCTGCATAAACAGTTAGAAAAAGAAAAACAAAAATCAAAAAAAGAAGAACAAAAAGAATTTATTAAAAACCTTGAAAATAAAATCGCATCATCAAAATATGACGGATTAAAGCAAATGCAGTCGGATTGCAAATTAAATTTAAAATTTAAATTTGATAATTTTGTTGTGGGTGCAGGCAATAAGTTTGCACATGCGGTTTCTGTCGCAGTTGCAAAAGACCCGGGGAAACAATATAATCCTTTGTTTATATACGGAGGTTCGGGATTGGGTAAAACTCACCTGCTTCAAGCTATCGGGCATGATATTCTTTTTCATAAGCCTAAATTAAAAGTTAAATACGTTAAAGCTGAAGAATTTATTAATGACCTTGTTAATTCTCTTGTAAAGGGAATGGATAAAGCAGGTGATAAAAATAAAAAAATGAATGAATTCAGGAATAAATACAGAAATGTTGATGTTCTTTTGGTGGATGATATTCAGCTTATAGAAGGCAAAGCAAGAACAGAAGAAGAAATGTTTAATACATTTGAGAGTCTTCATAATTCAGGAAAGCAGATTGTTTTTACGTCGGATCGTTCTCCCGAAAAATTTGAAAATACACCTGACAGACTTAAAACAAGATTTCAAATGGGATTGCTTGCAGATATCCAAGTTCCTGATATTGAAACAAGAATGGCAATTTTAACAAAGCTTTCTAATGATAATAATGTTAATATGCCTAATGATGTTATTGAATTTATAGCCTCTGTATACAATAAAAATGTAAGAGAACTGGAGGGTGCTTTTAATACTGTCAGTGCTTATACATCAATAAATGAACTGCCTATAACCGTTGATATTGTAAAAAAGGTCATAGGTTACAGTGAAAAGCGAAAAAATGTAACAATTGACGGTATTATTGATATTGTGGCAGGATTTTATAATGTTTCGGCGGAGGACATAAAAAGTACAAACAGAGCCGCAAAAACAGCCTATGCCCGACAGGTAGCTATTTATCTTGCAAAAGAACTGACAGGAGAGAGTTTCCCATATGTAGGCGAATGTTTTAAAAGAAAACATACAACCATAATGTATTCTCATCAAAAAGTAAAAAACGATATAGCCGTTGACAGACACCTTTCGCAAGATATAAGTGATTTAACGGCAAAAATTAATACATAATAAAAAAGCCGTTTTGACTGCGGTTTGGGCGGATTTTCATAGATCGGAGCGTGAACGGAAGCCGAAAAAGCAACATCCCGACAGAATGTCACACTAAACTGGACTTATTTCCTGCATTCCAATAACTTTCTTTCTTTTTGTTGATTTTCCTCCTTTTCTATCCATATTTGACGTGCAGTATATGTAGTTTGAGGTATTATGACTTTTTTTAAAATTGCATAACGAACCTCCATAAAATTAAGTTTTTCAAGCTCTTGTACATAAAAATCCGTTCCGCCGCAGTTCGGGCAGTATTTGGTATCAGGTTTAATTTCGTTATATTCGGTATGTGCTTTTCTCTTAATATTGCAGCAGCTGCAGCGGATTATAAACCATTGGTTTCTTATTAAAGCTCCGCAATCAGGGCAGTATGCTTCATCAACATCAATAGGAACATTAGTATGACGGCATTCGTGTTTTTTTATGAGAAAATCAAAAATCATATTTTATATATAAGAATTTATTTTTACATGTCAATAAAAAGTTAAATTAATATTGTTATTATTGCTTTTATATCCGAATTTAAGTCTTTAATCTAAAGTAAAAATATCCTGTAAATCAGCATAAGTAAGAGTTTTACTTATATTACGGTCAACGGATATAACGGAATCCACAAGATTTCTTTTATCTTGTTTTAATTTTTGAATTTTCTCTTCAACCGTATTTTTTGTAATTAAACGGTAAACAAAAACTTTTTTTGTCTGACCTATACGGTATGCTCTGTCTGTTGCCTGATCTTCAACGGCAGGATTCCACCACGGGTCATAATGAATAACATAATCTGCCCCCGTTAAATTTAAACCCGTTCCGCCTGCTTTTAAGCTGACAAGAAATATCGGAATAGAACTGTCAGTATTAAACCTTTCAACAACCTCTTGTCTGTTTTTGGTTGAACCGGTTAAATATTCATGTTTAATACCTTCTTTTACAAGCCATTCTTTAATAATATCAAGCATATCTACAAATTGAGAGAACAGAAGAATTCTGTGTCCTTCGGATATAATTTCCTCAAGCATGGATTTTAACTGCTCAAATTTGCCTGAAGTAAGTACGCCTTTTTTATTTTCTTTATCATATAAACGAGGATGACAGCAAATTTGGCGGAGTCTTAACAATGCTGAGAATATTGACATTCTGCTCTTCTCTAAGCCGTTTTGGGCAATTGATTTGAACAATTCTTCTTTTGTTGAATCCAATACTTCAAGGTAAAAATCGTGCTGTTCAGGTGTAAGTTCACAGTATGCAATATTTTCAACTTTATCAGGCAGGTCTTTAGCTACATCACGTTTCATACGGCGCAAAATAAACGGATAGATTTGTGATTTTAATCGTTTCTCTACAATTTTTTCACCTCTGTCCACAATCGGAGTTACATATCTGTAATTAAATTCCGATTGATTTAACAGAAATCCCGGCATTAAAAAGTCAAAAACAGACCATAATTCTTCAAGTTTATTTTCAATAGGGGTTCCTGATAATGCCAATTTATGCTGGCTGATTAATTTTTTTACCGATTTTGCCGTTATGGATTCGGGATTTTTTATGTTTTGTGATTCATCTAAAATTATATATCGGAATTCATATTTTTTAAGCTTATCAATATCACGTCTTATAAGGGCATAACTTGTGATAATAATATCATGTTTGGGAATTTCTTTAAAATGTTCTTTTCTTTCGGTACCGCTTAATTTTAAGCATTTTAAGCTTGGAATAAATTTTTGAACTTCGGATTCCCAGTTAAAAACAACGGAAGTAGGGCAGATAACCAAACTCGGAGCTTTCTTATCTTTTTCTTTCGCTTTTTGCAGTAAAGTCAGAGCCTGCAAAGTTTTACCAAGCCCCATATCATCTGCAAGTATTCCATTTAGACCGTACTTGTATAAGAACCACAGCCAGCTGAAACCTTTATATTGATATTCTCTTAATTCAGCATTAATACCCTTTGGAAGCGGTGCATTATCCATTGTAGAGAAGGTTGAAATTTGTTTCCAAAATGTTGAAAATTTGCGGCTCATTTTTAATTTAAATCCTAAATTTTGCATTTCGGAAAGCAAACCGGCACGATATGTTTTTACAACATATCTGTTATCTTCATTTTTATATACGTCAAATGTATTAAAGGATTTTAATACAGAAAATATATCCTGAGCGGGAACTTCAACAAATCCGTAATTTTTGACTCTAAGATACTTATCTCCTTCAATGATGATATCATAAATTTCATCAAATGAAATTTCTTCATCTCCGACTTTTCCGTATAATATAACTTCAAAACTGTCCGTTGAGTCTGCCGAAAAATCTATATCCGCAATTATTTCTAACGATTTGGGCGATAATTTAAAGAAAGACATATCATCTTTTTCTTCAAATCTCCAGCCGTCACCTGCTTTTTTAAGATAGTAATTATAAAAATCTATGGCATTTTCTTTTTCTATTGCAAGGTTATTTGTCTGCATGGGTGCGAATTTGCAGGCTAATAACATTTGATATGAGCTTTCTTCGTGCTGAATATTTCTTTTAACCCAGTAAAGCAAATCTTCTTTAGGTTTTTTAATTGTAACATAAGGGCTTTTAGAAGCGGATTTTGAATAAGCAACCCTTGTTCCGTCATAATCAAATTCGAGTTCGGCTTTTAACGCACCGTCATAATCAAGCCCCATTGTAACAATATTTAAAGGCGGTTTTTGCTCGAGTGTTAATTTATCTATTATTTCCGAAACTTCACATGGAATAAGTTCTCTTAATTTAGGGAGTTCTTCATATAGAAATTTAGCCCCTTCCGCATCTTTTACATCCGTAAAAGTTGATTTTATAAGATTTTGAGGCAGTGAAGAAAGAGTGACATTAATAGGGAATATTTTATTTTTATATCTTCCCCATTTTAATTGACGTGAAAAATATCTGACCTCTTCAAACGGAATAATATCATCTTTATCGGGTCTTTGCCAATATAAAGACAAAAGGACATTTCCTACCATTGAAAAATTTACGGCAAGCGACAATTTCCATTCATCGGCACCAAAAACCAATTTGCTTTTTGATTTACCGTCTATAACGTCATCCGCTTTTGCAAGAAGCTGAAAAAAACCGTCAAACTTTGCAATAGGAACATCGTACCATCCGGCTTTTTTATCAAGTCTTTAATTTTTCATTAATAATTGAAAAATAGCCAATTCAACTTTTTGAGAATTGTTTAATTCAAAATTTTCTTCCGTTTTTTGTGCAGCAATAAATGCTTTTAATATTGCTTCAATATCCCTTATTACTTTGCCTGTATTTCTGTCCATAACAAGAATGGAAAAGAAATTCTGTCTGCGTTTCGGGTTAAAATGAAATATATACCCGCCTTGCGGATTTTCGTTCATTTCTGTTTGAGTATCAGAGAAATCCGGAGTAATTTTAAAACGCCGTTCAAGAAAGTCATCATAAACGTGTTCGTCTATAGCTCGAAGAGCTACAGCTATTGCGTGTTTACACCATTTTTCTTTTAACGGGCATGAGCAAGACGTTTCTACACCTGTTTTTTTGAATTTTAATTCAACATCATAAAAAGATTTAAAATTTCCTTTTACTTTAGCTTTTATACCGGTTTTGCCGACCTCAAATTCAGCCACCTGCTCTTTTTGGTGGTACTCATAACCTCGCCTCCAGCTTCCGGGCGTGGAATTATCTTTTAAATACTTAAAATTGAAATTACAAACAGTCATGAAATCTCTTGCAGTCTGCCTATATCTGCGAAATACCGATGGACTTAATAACTTTCAGCCGAAAATTGAAACCCAATTTCCTCTATCCTGCCGTTTTGCGCACACTAAACATTTTTTTGCGCCCCGTGAACATTAAGTCCATGAGCAGTAATACCTCATAATTAACTGCTATCCTACAATGATTATTATACATAAAAGAAAAAAAATGGCAAGAGATAAAATTACACTGTGATATCAAGTTTTTGTCCGCATTTTGGTTCATCTCTGCATTGCAAAGCATTTGATTTTATGCTTTTAGCTTCAGCCGCAACTTTATAATCTTGTTTAGACGGGTCATTTGGCGCCATTGCGGCTTTTATTACCGTATCTGCATGTTTTACGGTTTCATCGGGATTTAAGGTGTTAAGAACGGGCATTTCAATATCAACATGTCCTCCCGTCGGTATGCCGTTATTATCCTTTTCTATAACAATAGAACCGCCGTAAGCTCCTGCTGCATTCTTATGAGCCTGCTCATGCGTATAGATTTCATCATAACGCTGCTTTATAAAAGCTTTTTTCTGCATTTGAAAAGGATTTGAGCTAAAACTTACAGCACCTGTCATCTTATAAACTCCGCAATAAATAAATTAAATACTCCGACCTTACAAATTTATTATAACTCTTATTTACAGCTTTTACAATTAGGATAACAAGTAAAATTAAAATGTCTTAAACAAACTAATGGATAAAATATTATCATCTATGTATAATTAGTTTATGAGTACAAGAAAAATTACACTTCTTTTATTTTTCATATTTTTTATATTTTCCGATATTAAAATTTATGCAATTGATGAAGTATATGAAGAGGATTTGTTTAAACCTGTTAAAATTACTGAAAACAGTAATTTGACAATTGCCAATTGTGTTGCGGCAGCTTTTAAAAACAGCCCTAATATCAGACGGCAAAAATATAATCTTGATGCCGCAAAAAGTGAATTTGGGATTGCCAAATCACAATATTTTCCCGTTATCAGTGCAGGTATAGGGTTTTATAATGAAAATAACTCTGACAGCATTTATTATGATTCACACTACAGAGAATTGCCAAGTGTAGGAGTAAGTGTAAATAAATTAATATGGAATTTCGGAAAAACCACGGCTTATATAAAAATGGAGGAATTTTATAAAATCGGTGCGGAATATGAATTTGTTGACAGTATATGTTCCGCTCTTTTTGATGTTAAAGCTAAATATTATAATGTATTAAGATACAAAGCTCTTTTAGAAGCCGCTCAAACAGATATTGATATAAATCAAAAATTTACGGAAGCGGCAAAATCTAAACATAAAGTTGATTTAATAACTGCGGATTTAAATTTAAACAGCGCTAAAGTACGTTTATATGAGGCTCAAAAAGAATATGACAATGCAAGAATTGATTTGAATAATTCTATGTATTTGGATTCCGATATAAAGTACAACATAACCGATACATCTACCTTTTCGTATAATAATGATTTCAATTATGAACATAAAATAGATGATAAGAAGGAGTTTAAACCTAAAGAATTTCCTTTTTCAAAAGATAAAGCCGCTGATATTGCATATAAAAACAGTCCTGATTTACAAGTTCTTTCCGCAACAAAAGAAGCAATGAAACAAGCTCTCATTTATGTTAAGAAAACTTATATGCCTGATTTAACCGGAAATGTAGGTTACGGTTTTAATAAAATTATTCCTGCTTCTAATAATAGTTTACAGGTCGGTGTAAGTTTAAATTCCGATTTAAATATAATGGAGCTTAAACATAATATAAATAAAGCAAATGCACAATTGGATTTGGCGGATAATGAAATTGCACTGTTTAAAAAAGATTTGTTTTTTGAGCTTAAACGTGCATTTAACAATGTTGAAAAAACGGAAAAAGAAATCAATATTGCAAAAATACAATCTTCTCAAGCTTTTGACAGTTTAAAAGAAGTTGAAAAACTTTATAAATCAGATGAATTGAATTACGTAGCTTTGCAAAAAGCCCGTGAAGATTATATATTTGCAATAAATAAATATATAAACAGCCTTTATGATTATAATATTGCATTAATTCAGGTTGAAATGGCAATGCACTACCATATTGCCGATATTCATCATAAATCGGAACATGCTGTTCATCACCATTCAGATGAATTAATTGAACATTTAAATGAAGTTCTTAATTGTGATGAAAAAGATGTTGATAATCTTTAATCATACTTTGTATAACAATAATATTTAATGTTTACGCTATTTCCTCTGCCGGTTTTAATCTTGAAACCTGTTCAGTATTTTTACTGTTTTTCGAAGGAAGCTTTATCAATTCTGCTGTTTCTTCTTTTTTACTCTTTATCATATCAGCAGTAACCGTAAATTCTTTTATATTTTCGTCTGATGGAATATCATACATAATATCTATCATAATTTCTTCAATTATTGAACGTAAAGCTCTTGCACCCGTTTTTCTTTTAATAGCTTCGGCCGCAATTAAATCAACTGCTTCGGGTTCAAAGTTTAATTCAACTCCATCCATATTCAACAAGCATTGATACTGTTTTAACAGAGCATTTTTAGGTTCGGTTAAAATATTTTTCAATGCGGCTTCATCTAATGGATCTAAAACCGCATAAACGGGAACTCTGCCTATAAACTCGGGAATTAAGCCGAATTTCAATAAATCCTCAGGCTGTAGTTTCTTTAACATTTTAGCGGCTTCAAGTTCTTTTTCTGCTTGTGTTTTAGCTGTTCCTGCGCCAAATCCCACAGTAACAGAGTCACCTGCCCGTCTTTCAACTATTTTATCAAGTCCTACAAAAGCACCGCCTACAATAAACAGGATATTTGCGGTATTAATCTGGATAAATTCCTGATGAGGATGTTTTCTTCCGCCTTGAGGGGGAACATTCGCAACAGTTCCTTCAATCATTTTTAAAAGAGCCTGTTGTACACCTTCACCGGATACATCTCTTGTAATACTTGTATTTTCTGATTTTCTTGAAATTTTATCTATTTCATCAATGTAAATAATGCCTCTTTCCGCTTTTTGAGCATCAAAATCAGCATTTTGATAAAGTCTTAATAAAATATTTTCGACATCATCTCCGACATAACCTGCTTCCGTAAGTGTTGTAGCATCTGCAATAGCGAAGGGAACATCAAGCATTTTTGCAAGAGTTTGAGCCAATAACGTTTTACCGCTTCCCGTAGGACCTACTAAAAGTATGTTACTCTTTTGAATTTCCACCTGTTTTTCATTATTTGAAGCATTGTGAGCAATTCTTTTATAATGGTTATAAACTGCAACGGATAATACTTTTTTTGCATCATCCTGACCTATAATATATTCGTCAAGATATTTTTTTATTTCCTGCGGCTTTGGTATTTTTGTAATATCAGCTTCTTTAGTTTCTTTATCTTCGGTTTTTTCCTTATTTTCAAGAAATTCTTCATCTAAGATTTCATTACACAGCTCAACACACTCATCACAGATATAAACATCAGGTCCTGCGATAAGTTTTTTAACCTGCTCTTGCGTTTTACCGCAAAATGAACATTTTAAGCGGCTGTCATCATGTACTGCCATTTATAATATCTCCTGATTTGGTTTCGGCTGGGTATTTGCCGTTACAACTTTATCAATCATACCGTATTCCAAAGCTTCTTCGGGGGTCATAATATAGTCCCTGTCAGTATCTTTTTCAATTTTTTTAATTGATTGACCTGTATTTTTAGCCAAAATTTCATTTAATGATTTTTTAATTCTGACAATTTCAGCAGCTTGAATTTCAATATCGGTAGCCTGACCTTGTGCACCGCCTAAAGGCTGGTGGATTAAAACTCTTGAATGCGGCAATGCCATTCTTTTTCCGGGAGTTCCTGATGATAAAAGGAATGCACCCATTGAAGCAGCTTGTCCTAAACATATTGTAGATACATCCGCTCTTATATGCTGCATTGTATCATATATTGCAAATCCTGCCGTTACGCTTCCTCCGGGAGAATTAATATATAACATTATATCCTTTTCCGGATTTTCGCTGTCAAGCAATAATAACTGAGCTACTATTAAGTTAGCTACCATATCATCAATCGGAGTACCTAAAAAGATTATTCTTTCTCTCAATAATCTTGAGAAAATATCAAATGACCTTTCGCCTCTGCTTGATTGTTCTATTACTACGGGTACAAAACTCATCTTTTTTTTCCCTTTCTAACCTGTTATTGTTTAGTATAATTTATTTTTGCATTTTCAACAAGAAATTTTGTTACTTTTTCTGTTATTATTTGCTGATTAATGGAATGAAGCATATTTACATTTTTCTGTATCTCATTAACAATATTTTCTGTTGTTGTGCGGTAAACGCTTGCTAAATTGTTAATTTTTCTTTGAACATCTTCTGTTGTAACTGACATTTTTTCGTTTTGAGCTATTTTACCAACTATTAATGAAGTTTTTATTCTTTTAATTGCTTCTTCTTTTAATTGTTCATAAATTTTTTGATGTCCTTCTTTTTCAAGCATTTCATCAAAGTTTCCGCCCTGCATATTAACTCTTTGCTTAAACTCTCCCATTAATGCCTGAATTTCACGGTTTATCATTGTTTCTTGAATATTAATATTTGTCTTTTCTAATAAGGTTTCAAATATTTTAACTGCTGTTCTTCTTTCATTTTCATTTTTTTCAGCGCTGTCAATATATTTCTGAATATCTTCTTTTAATGCTTCTAATGTTGAAAATTTAGAATTTACTCTTTTTGCCAAATCATCATTTATTTCAGGAAGAACCTTTTCTTTTATTGAATTTATTTTAATATTAAATTCCGCATCTTTTCCTTTTAATTTTTCGTCGTGGTATTCATCAGGGAATTTAACGTTAATTTTAAATTCTTCTCCCGTATTTTTTTCAACTAATTGTTCTGCAAATCCCGGAATAAAATTAGAATGAGCTAAATCCAATAAATAATTTTTTGCACTTCCACCTTTAATTTCTTCGCCGTCAACGTAACCGTCAAAGTCTATATTAACCAAATCGGTATTTGTAGATTTTCTGTCTGTAATATCATTTAATACGGCATATCTTTCGCTTATATTTTGAAGTTCTTTATCAATAGCATCATCTGCTTTTTTAAATTCTTCAACTTCAATTTCAATACCTTTATATCCTTCTAAATTAACTTCGGGTTTTAATTCAAATTTAGCAACTACTTTTAATGTTTTATCTTCTGCAAATTCATAAGATTCTACATTGGGCGCAGAAGCTAAATCAAAGTTATTTTCTTCTATTGTGTTTTCAAAAATTGTGGGCAGAACGCTATCTAAAACTTCTCTTTGAAGTGCCGCAATTCCTACATATTTTTCTAAAATGTTCTTAGGTGCTTTGCCTTGTCTAAACCCTGGAACATTTACACGTTGAGCAAGTTTTTTACATGCTTTATCATATTCAAATGAAGAAATTGAAGATTCAACTTCTATGTTTAATTTTATTTCATTGTTTTCCAATTTTTCAATAGTTACTGCCATTTTGTATCACCTTTTCTAATTTTATTACTTCTTATACATGCCTTTTTTCGATAGAAAAACTACCTTGCTTCTGTTAAATTATAACA
>JAJQHF010000278.1 GCA_021199975.1 Candidatus Gastranaerophilales bacterium | reverse complement strand
AAACAAGGTAAATATATGCCTGAAATTACGGTAAAAGACCCTTCTCTCGGAGATAAATCGGTAAAAATGCTGGCAGGCAGCGAATTAAAAGGTGACGGTTTTGAATTTAGAATGATAGGCGGTTATGACCCTGCGGCTGACGGTAACGTAAAAGAAGTAAAACCAAAAGACAAGGACGAAAAAAAAGGAGAAGTATCTTTTAAAGGAAGAACCGTAATTACGACTTTAAATAAAGAACCTAGAACTGTTTCTGCAGTTGATTCATATCGTGACTCAGGCTTGCAAAAAGAAACGGTAAAAGGCGATTATTATGATACGGTTAAAAAAGACGATCCTACCGTAATTATTCCGGCAGGAGGTTTTGGAGAAAGATTTTTCAATATTACAAGAGAAGCTGAAAATAAACCGTCGGGGAAACTTCCGACTGATGACAGGTACCGTATTATTGCCACATCTTTAAACTTAGCAGCAGCAGCGGGAATTTTAAACGGCGACGGAACAGATAGCATAGATTACTTGAGTCAGGCTCATGAAATTCCGGAAAAAGATGATACTCACTATGTATCAAAATATAAAACAGACGGAGGCGCTATTGCCGAAGGTTTAAAAAGAGATATTATTCCAAACGATAAAGCGGGAATTATATTAAATGCAGATATTTTTACTAACGCAGATATAACCCGTACATATAATGCGTTAAAGACTCTGCCTAATGCTGCTTTAGTTATTCCTTATTATCCTGTTGATGCAAACAGAGCTAAATCCTTCGGGCTTTTAGGAATAGAACAGGATGAAGAAGGAAATCTTCAAATAAAGAAATTCATTGAAAAACCAAAATATACAGCTGATGCACCATTACAGGATGATTTTGTCAATCCCGGTGAATATGATGCAGCAATGAAAAAGTTTTTAGAAGTGCAGACGGCTCTTAATCCGCAAGATGAAACCAAATTTTTAGCAAACCCCGGATTTTATTTTTTAAGCCCTCAGGCAGAAAAAGTGCTTATGGCAAAAGGAATAATAGAACCTGATAAAACAGGTTTGGGTGCTGATGTTATGCCAAAAATCGTAGAAATGGCAAATGAAGGTGAGCTTCTTGATACTGACGGTAATCAAATGAAAGTATATACGGTACCGTTAGAAGCAAAAGGCGGAAAACCTGCCGTTTGGGATGATATCGGTACAGCAGAAGCATATTTAAAGCTTATTAAAGATGTTGCACGTGAATATCTTACTAAATGCAATACGGAAGAGAACAAATATTATGGCGTGCCCGAGTTTGTTATGCAGGATTTTGTAAAAAATACCGATTTGGATACAGGTATTGTATACAGTGATGAAACAGCAAGAGAATCATTTGATAACTTTAAAGAAAAATATAATGTAGAAACGGCACACGGAAATATATTTGTATAAATAATATTATAATTCGTTAAAAAACCTGAAAACCTTGTAACAGAGATTGACACTTGACAATAAAAGCCTACTGTTACAGGGTTTTTAGATGTTTTTATATAATAATGCGGCATATTGTTAACAATTGTTTAACAAATTATTTTAAAACCGCTTTTTTTCTTGACGGGCATGTTTTAGCAAGTATCATTTTATAATGGCTGTGAATGTCTTTAGTTGAAAAATTAATAATATTTAAAAATTTATTATATATAGTTGTAGTTAGTACACCACATAATGAGAGGTGAATGAATGTCAAAGAAAAAATATTCTGAAAGAATAACTCCGATGGGCATGCCCAAAACAAGACTTGATGACCTGCCGGATTTAATCGAAATTCAGAAAAAATCATTTGAGTGGTTTTTAAAAGAAGGCTTGAAAGAAGAATTTCTTTCATATTCTCCTATTAAAGACTATACGGGCAGGTTGGAATTACATTTTCTTCCTAATTATACTTTCGATAATCCAAAGTATTCATTGGAAGAAGCAAGAATACATGATGCAACTTATGCTAAGCAGCTGAGAGTAATGGCTCGTTTGGTTAACCGTGATACCGGTGAAATTAAGGAACAGGAAGTTTATATAGGTGATATTCCTACAATGACAAATAAAGGTACGTTTATTGTCAACGGTGCTGAACGTGTCATTGTATCACAGATTGTGCGTTCTCCCGGTATATATTTTAAAAGAGAAATATCTCCTACGGGAAAACGTTTATTTAACGCAACTTTGATTCCAAACAGAGGTGCATGGTTAAAAATAGAAACAGATGCTAATGATATTATTTATGTAAAAATTGATAAAAACAGAAAAATATTAGCAACTACACTGTTAAAAGCATTGGGAATTACAGTTTCCGAAATGGAAACATTGTTTACTCACTTTGAATTTTTAAGAAAAACTCTTGAAAAAGATACAACAGAAACAACGGATGATGCTTTAATTGAAGTTTATAAAAAGCTAAGACCGGGAGATCCGGCTTCTGCTGCAGGCGGACGTTCAATTATAGAAGCAAGATTTTTTGATGATAAAAAATATGATATAGGCAGAGTCGGCCGTTATAAATTAAATAAAAAATTAAATTTAAATGTTGCTGAAACTCAAAGAACGTTGACTATTCAAGACTTAGTTGCGGCAGTTGAATATTTAATTAACTTAACTTATGACGAAGGAAGCTGTGACGATATCGACCACTTAGGAAACAGAAGAATCCGCAGTGTCGGTGAATTATTACAAAACCAATTCAGAGTAGGTTTATCGAGAATTGAAAGAATTGTTAAAGAAAGAATGACTCTTCAAAACTCGGAAACACTTACTCCGTTAAATTTGTTAAATACAAAGCCTTTGATTGCTTCATTGAAAGAATTTTTCGGTTCTTCTCAATTATCGCAGTTTATGGATCAAACAAACCCGTTAGCTGAATTGACTCATAAAAGACGTATTTCTGCTTTGGGACCGGGCGGTCTTGTAAGAGAAAGAGCAGGATTTGCGGTTCGTGATATACATCCTTCACATTACGGAAGAATTTGCCCTATAGAAACACCTGAAGGACCTAATGCAGGCTTAATCGGTTCATTGGCTACGCACGCAAGAGTTAATGATTACGGATTTATTGAAACTCCTTACTTCTTGGTAAAAGACGGGGTAGTTACAGATGAAGTTCATTATATGAGTGCTGATGAAGAAGAAAACTTCCGTGTAGCACCTTCTGATTTAACATTAAATCCTGACAGAAGCATTAAATCTCAATACGTGCCGATACGTTATAAATCCGAATTTACAATGGGTGAATCAAAACGTGTTGACTATATGGGTGTTTCCCCGATTCAGGTAATATCGGTTGCTACTTCGGTTATTCCGTTTATAGAACACGACGATGCTAACCGTGCGCTAATGGGTTCTAACATGCAGCGTCAGGCAGTACCGTTATTAATTACGGACAGACCCGTTGTTGCAACGGGACTTGAAAAAAGAGCCGCTAAAGACTCTTGTATGGTAGTAGTATCAGATGTTGACGGTACCGTTGAAAAAGTAGTAGGCGAAGAAATTTGGATAAAAGACAAAGCCGGAAAATTACATAAATATCAGTTAATGAAATATGTAAGAAGCAATCAGGATACATGTATTAACCAAAAGCCGATTGTAACTGAAGGCAGTGAGGTTAAAGCCGGTGATGTTATAGCAGACGGCGCATCAACTCACTTCGGCGAACTTTCATTAGGCAAAAATGTTTTGGTTGCATATATGCCCTGGGAAGGATATAACTTTGAAGATGCTATCCTTTTAAGCGAAAGATGCGTACATGATGATGTCTTTACATCTTTACATATAGAAAAATTAGAAATAGAAGCACGCCAAACAAAACTCGGACCTGAAGAAATTACAAGAGAAGTTCCGAATGTTTCGGAAGAATCATTAAGACATTTGGATGAAAGAGGTATTGTAAGAATAGGTGCAAGAGTTTATGCCGACGATATATTAGTAGGAAAAGTAACTCCAAAAGGAGAATCCGAACATCCTCCCGAAGAAAAACTTTTAAGAGCTATCTTCGCTGAAAAGGCAAGAGATGTTAAAGACAATTCTTTAAGAGTTCCCCATGGAGAAGGCGGACGTGTAGTCGATGTTAAAGTTTTCGACAGAGAAAAAGGCGACGAACTTTTACCCGGTGCAAATACTTTAATTAAAGTTTATATTGCCCAAAAACGTAAAGTATCAGTCGGTGATAAGTTAGCAGGACGTCACGGAAACAAAGGTATTGTTTCAAGAATTCTTCCTAAAGAAGATATGCCGTTCCTTCCTGACGGTACTCCTGTTGATATTGTACTTAATCCTTTGGGTGTACCTTCTCGTATGAACGTCGGACAGACATATGAATGCCTGCTCGGTTTGGCTTCTTATTTAACGGGCGACTACTATGAAGCTCCTTCTTTTGATGAAATGTACGGTGAAAATAAATCTGAAATTTCAACAAAATATGAGTTATTAAGAGGTATAAAAGAATCAGGCTGTGATTGGGTTGGAGAAGACGGAAAAGTAACTTTATTCGACGGCAGAACCGGCGAACCGTTTGACAGACCTGTTTCGGTCGGTATTACGTATTTCTTGAAATTAGTTCACTTAGTAGATGATAAAATCCACGCAAGAAGTACCGGTCCTTATTCGTTAGTAACACAACAGCCTTTAGGCGGTAAAGCACAGTTTGGCGGACAAAGATTCGGAGAAATGGAAGTTTGGGCTTTAGAAGCTTATGGTGCGGCTTATACTCTTCAAGAAATGTTAACAATTAAATCTGATGATGTTAACGGACGTTCAAGAGCTTATGAAGCAATCGTTAAAGGTGACAACATTCCAAGACCCGGTATTCCGGAATCATTCAAGGTACTTGTAAGAGAATTACAAAGTATCGGTTTGGATATATCGGTATCAAAGAAGAGCGGAGAAGAAGTTGATTTGATGTCGGATACTGATGATTTAAGAAAGGCTGCTCCTAAGAGAATTCTTTCTGATATAGATTCGGAATTGTTAAATATCAACTTTTTAGAAACACCAAGCTCATTCAAGGAATAGAAATTTAAAGGAGATATAAAATTGTCTACAAGTATAGATTATTTTGATTATATACGAATAAGCATAGCCTCTCCGGAGCGTGTGCTTAAATGGTCGTATGGAGAGGTTACAAAACCCGAAACGATTAACTATCGTACATTAAAACCCGAAAGGGACGGTTTGTTCTGCGAAAGAATTTTCGGACCTACTAAGGACTGGGAATGCTATTGCGGTAAGTATAAAAGAGTAAGACATAAAGGTATTATCTGCGAAAGATGCGGTGTTGAGGTTACTGATTCAAAAGTAAGACGCCACAGAATGGGGCATATTAAATTAGCTGCTCCCGTCAGCCATATTTGGTTCTTAAAAGGAATACCGAGCTATCTCGGACTTCTTCTCGATATGACATTAAAAGACTTAGAACAGGTTATTTATTTTAATAATTATGTCGTAATTGACCCTGCTGACAGTGAGTTTAAAAAATATCAATTGCTTTCTGAAGAAGAATATGAAGACTTTATGCTTGATAATGAAGATTCTCAATTAAAAGTCGGAATCGGTGCGGAAGCTATAAAAGAACTGCTCGGAGAAATATCGCTTAAAGATATGGCAGAATCCATAAGGGGCGAATTATCGGGCTTATCAGGTTCAGCGCAAAGAAAAGCTAAGTTAATCAAGAGATTAAGATTAGTTGAATCTTTAATTGAAAGTAATACGGAACCAACCTGGATGATAATGGATGTACTTCCCGTTACTCCTCCTGATTTAAGACCTATGGTTCAATTAGACGGCGGAAGATTTGCCACATCTGATTTAAATGACCTTTACAGACGTGTAATAAACAGAAACAACCGTTTATTAAGATTATTGGAAATGGGTGCGCCCGAAATTATAGTAAGAAACGAAAAACGTATGCTTCAAGAAGCTGTTGACTCATTGATAGACAACGGCAGAAGAGGAAGAACGGTAGTAGGCCCGAGCAACAGACCTTTAAAATCTTTAAGCAATATTATTGAAGGTAAACAAGGTCGTTTCAGACAAAACTTATTAGGTAAACGTGTTGACTATTCAGGTCGTTCGGTTATCGTTGTAGGTCCGAAATTAAAATTAAATCAGTGCGGATTGCCTAAAGAAATGGCAATTGAGCTGTTTAAACCGTTTGTTGTTAACAAACTTATTGAAAGAGGATTCGTTCAAAATATTAAATCAGCTAAGAAGAAAATAGAAAGATCGGAAGCTGTTGTATGGGATATTTTAGAAGAAGTAATTGAAGGACATCCGGTATTATTAAACCGTGCTCCTACTCTTCACAGATTGGGTATTCAGGCATTTGACCCGGTTCTTGTTGAAGGAAGAGCAATTCAGTTACACCCGTTAGTTTGTACAGCTTTTAACGCTGACTTTGACGGTGACCAAATGGCTGTTCACGTACCTTTATCCATAGAAGCTCAGTCGGAAGCAAGGATGTTAATGCTTGCAACAAATAATATTTTGGCACCCGCTACCGGTAAACCGATTATTGCCGCTTCTCAAGATATGGTATTGGGTATGTATTATTTGACTCTTATGAAGGAAGATTCGGATAATCAACAGCTTAAATACTTCTATAGTTTTGAAGATGCAATTGCAGCACATGAAACGGGAATAATTAAGCTTCATGACAGAATTGTTGTTCGTGATGAACACGGTGAAAGACTTGAAACTACCGTCGGAAGAATTATCTTTAATGAAACGGTAAGAAATGCAATATTTGCATCGTAACTGAAATTAATTAGCAAAGGTGAAAATAAAATGGATACATTAATTCATAAAAATACAAAAAAATCGTTTGACTTCATCAATGAACAGGTGAATAAAAAATCGATTAACAAATTATTAGCACAAGTATATCTTGAATTCGGCGGTGCAAAAACAGCTACTTTAGCTGATAATCTTAAAAATTTAGGATATCACTATGCTACAAAATCAGGAACTACAATTTCTATTGCAGACCTTTCCGTTCCTGCCGATAAAAAAGAACTTTTAAATGATGCTGAAAAAGAAATTGAAAAATCTACCCACAGATATTTAAAAGGTGATATTACCGAGGTAGAAAGATATACCAAGGTTATTGACACCTGGTCGGAAACAACTTCAAAATTGACTGCAAGAGTAGTAGAAAATTTTGACAGACTAAACCCCGTATATATGATGGCATTCTCAGGCGCAAGAGGTAACTTATCTCAGGTATCACAGCTTGTTGGTATGAGAGGTTTGATGGCTGACGCACAGGGACAAATTATTGACCTTCCTATCAAATCTAACTTTAAAGAAGGTTTATCCGTTACGGAATATATTATTTCTTCCTACGGTGCAAGAAAAGGGCTTGTAGATACAGCTTTGAAAACAGCCGATTCGGGATATTTAACAAGACGGTTGGTGGATGTTGCGCAGGATGTTATCATTCGTGACCACGATTGCGGAACAACACACGGTATCATGATGACCGATATATCTGACGGAGAAAAGATAGTTGCACCGTTAACCGAAAGATTATTGGGAAGAACAATTGCGGAAGACATAAAAGATAAAGAAGGAAATGTTGTTATTCCTGCAAATACAACAATAGACAGAAATGACATAAGAAAGATAAAACCTTTAGATATACATCAGCTTCTTGTTCGTTCACCTTTAACCTGCGAACTTGAATACGGTATATGCCAAAAATGCTACGGATGGGCAATGACAACTCAAAAGCTCGTTGATATAGGTGAAGCAATCGGTATTATAGCTGCTCAATCAATCGGTGAACCCGGTACGCAGTTAACAATGAGAACATTCCACACTGGCGGCGTATTTAAAGGTGCCGGCGCTATGAAAGAAATTATAGCGGATGTGGACGGTATTGTTTCTACAAAAATCTTTACAAGAGATTTAAGAACAAGACACGGTGATAACGTTGCAATAACCGTTCAGGAATCCGAATTGGAAGTTAAATCCGGTTCTAAATCCAAAAAATATCACATTCCTTCAGGTGCTATCCTTTATGTAAATGAAGGTCAGGAAATAAAGAAGGGTGATAAAATTGCTGTTTACGAACCATCTTCAGGCGGTGACGGAAGCCGTTTAACAGAAAAAGCAACAAAAGATATTACTTCTGACTTATCAGGAGAAATAGTTTTTGAAGATTTTGCTGCAGACGAAAAGAAGGACAGACAAGGCAATATTTCAAGAACATCAAGCAAAAACGGAATAATTTGGGTATTAGGCGGTGATGTATATAATCTTCCCGGCGGTTCCACAATTCTTGTTGAAGACGGAAAAGCCGTAAAAGAAGGTGAAAAACTTGCTGAAATTCATGTTATTTCAGAACACGGCGGTGAGGTTAGAATTGGAGATAACCTTGTTGTTGAAGATGTTAAATTTGACGGTAAAAAAATCAAAAAAATTGTTCAAGGTAAGGAATTAACAATTGTTATTGCTTCTATTTCCGCTTCAAATGCAACATTTGAACAAACAAAAAAAGAACAAATATGGACAGTTGATAAAACAGGCGAAAAGTATATTGTTAAAGCTCCCGTTGATACGGTTGTTGAAAGCGGTATGATTATAGCCGAGCTTATTGACGAGGAATACATGGTTCCATCAAGCGGTGAAATCAGATATAACGGTATTGAAGTTGATGAAAATCAAATTATTACAAAACCGGGTGAAGTAATATTTATTCCTGATGAAATACATCAGGTAAATAAAGATTCTGCTTTAAAAATGGTTGAATCAGGAACCTTTGTTACCGCAGGCACTGAAGTTATTAAGGACTTGTATGCGCATATTGACGGTATTGTTGAAATTAAAGAATTTAATGACGTAATTCATGAAGTGGTTATACGACCCGGAGAAATATACAACCTTAGCGGAATCGGCGAATTAAAAGTTGATGAAGGTGAAGTTGTTAAAGCCGGAACGGAAATAGCGCCTAAAATCAAGGTTAAAGAAGATTCAATTGTTACTATTCTTGATAATGAAAAAGACAATCTTGAAATTGATGACATTGAAGAAGATTTAGGTGTTGTTACTTTAGATGAAAAAACTATCTCAAACCAGCCTATACAAATCCTTGTAAGACCGGTTCAAAGATTTAATATAGATACTAAAGATGTTTCTATAAAATTCAATTCTACTGATGAAGCAATTGATTTGGTTCCGGTTACTCAATTACAGTATAAAGACGGCGCAAGAGTAAGAAACGTTGAAGGCAGTGTTTTAACAAGAACAAGCTTAGTTCTTCAAATGGACAGCTATTTGAGCCATTTAAAAGGTTTGGTTGAGCTTGATGCAGATAAAAACTTAAAAATAGTAGTTCTTGAAACTTTAATTGTAAGAAGAGAAGTTGAAGGTGCTTCTAAAACAGCGGCATCAATGCAGACTGAATTATTGGTTAAAGACGGTCAGATAATAGAGCCTAAGACTCCTGTTGCAAAAACACAGGTACTTGCTATTAATGATGCAATTGCAAGTATTAAAGAAAATAATCAGGATATTAGAAGATTACTTTTGGTGTCTGATAATTATGAAACCAAAATTGACTTAAAATCTAAACCTATTGTAAAAAAAGGTGATTTGGTCAAAATGGATAACGTAATATCAGAGAGCGGAGAAACTTCTCAAATATCAGGATTGGTTGTCAATACCGATAAAAATTCTGTTACATTAAGAGTCGGCAGACCTTATTTAATCAGCCCCGGGACAATGCTTCAAGTTACAAACGGTTCTCTTGTAAACCGTGGTGATATGATTGCAACATTAGTATTTGAAAGACAAAAAACAGGTGATATTGTTCAAGGTTTACCTCGTGTAGAAGAATTACTTGAAGCAAGAAAACCTAAAGATTCTGCTGTTGTGGCTGAATATTCAGGCAAAGCCGAAATAGAAATTGAAGATGATGTTCCACGTTTATTCTTAAACGGAGATTTAGGAAGACAGGAAGTTAAATATTCAATTGATTCAAATATCATAGTTGCAAACGGTCAGGATATAAAAGTAGGACAAGCACTGACAGGAGGACCGTTAAACCCTCATGATGTAATCAGATTGAACGGTGTGGAAGCTGCTCAACAGTACTTAGTAGATGAAGTACAAAGGGTATATCGTTCTCAGGGTGTTGAAATTGCAGATAAACACGTTGAAGTTATTGTAAGGCAAATGACAAAGAAAGTTAAAATTCTTGAATCAGGTGATACAAAACTTCTCCCCGGGGAATTTTTGGAATACAAAGAAGTGGTACAGGAAAATGAAGCGGTAAAGGCAGCAGGCGGACAAGAAGCAACTTTTGAAGCAGTTCTTCTCGGTATAACAAAAGCAAGCTTAAATACTGAAAGCTTTATTTCCGCAGCCTCCTTTCAGGAAACAACAAGAATTCTTACGGAAGCCGCCGTTGACGGAAAGCGTGATTTATTAAGAGGATTAAAAGAAAATGTAATCATAGGCAGATTAATACCTGCAGGTACAGGATTCTATCATCTTACACACGCATCGGAAGAAAAAGACAGAGAAGCTCAAAAACGTGCCGCCGAAAAAAATAGCGGAAGAAAACCTTCTGCCATTTTAGAAGAAATTGAAGGCATGTTTGGTGCTCCCGAATTAACCGACTATAC
>JAJQHF010000216.1 GCA_021199975.1 Candidatus Gastranaerophilales bacterium | reverse complement strand
GCTTCTCTTATTTCTCTTGTTTTTTCGGTATATTCCAAAACTTCGGGCGCATTTTTATTACCTTTTTGTTTGGCTTGTTTTAAAAGAGTTTTTGTTAATTTTCTATATACTATATATTTGTCTTTTAACCTGTTAAATTCAATTAATTCTTCATTTGTATGGTTAAAAGGACATTTCTCATTTTTTAATTTTGTAATGGTTTGTTCACAGTTTATTTGTTGAATAATAATATTTTTTAATCGGTCGTTAGAAGAAAAATATCCGAAACTTTTTAAAATTAATTCTTTAGCTTGTTCAAGCTCTAAATTTTGAAGCAAGTTAAGCACCATGGAATAACTTGGAGAAAATCTGCTTTCAAGCGGATTGGAGTCACTTTTTACAAGTTCTGCCGCCTCCTCCGGTGATTGAAATTGGGTACCCATTATAACAACATACCCTATTTTATCCATTCCCCGTCTGCCTGCACGACCCGACATCTGCAAAAATTCATTTGCAGTAAGCATTCTGTGACCGCTGTCTGTTCTTTTACTTATTGCTGATATTACGGTTGTTCTTGCAGGCATGTTTATTCCTGCTGCAAGTGTTTCTGTTGCGAATACTACTTTTATTAACCCTTTTTGAAATAACCTTTCAACAAGAAGCTTCCATGCGGGCAGCAATCCGGCATGATGAGAGGCAACTCCGTTATAAAGATATTCAAGATTTTTATTATTTTCAAGATACGTATGTTCTTTTAAAAATTCATTAATTTCAATTCTTATTTGTTTTGCCTCTTCAGGGGTTATTAAATTTATTTGAGCGCATTTCTCCATATTTTCATCACATTTTTTTCTCGAGAATGTGAAAAATATAGCAGGAAGCATATCTTTATTATTAAGAACATTTATTACGTCTTTAACGGTATTTCTTTTTTTTGCCTGACGTGAATAATAATTCATTTTCTTTTCAGGTTTTATTTTTTTGTTTAATTTTCCGTCAGGAGTTAATAACGGCAGAATTTCTGAAGGTTTTGAAGAATCGAAATAATAATGTCTTAAAGGTACGGGACGAAAATCCGTATAGATTAATTCCGTTTTTGAATGGACTGTATTTATCCAATCGCATAACTGCTTTGAGTTGGCGATAGTAGCACTTAATGCAATAATTTGTATATTTGAAGGACAGTAAATAATACTTTCCTCCCATACAGTACCTCTTTGTTCGTCGTTCATATAGTGAACTTCGTCAAGTACAACATATTTAACATCTTTAAGGTTATCCTTTAAGGAGCCGAAATTTGTATTATAAAGCATATTTCTAAAGACTTCGGTTGTCATGACAACAATCGGCGCTTCACGATTTATAGAGGTATCCCCCGTTAAAAGACCGACATTGCCTATCCCGTATTTTCTGCCGAAATCATAAAATTTTTGATTTGAAAGAGCTTTTAACGGAGTTGTATAAAATAGCCTTGTATTTTCTTCTAATGCCTTATGTATAGCGTGTTCGGCGATGCAGGTTTTTCCTGCACCCGTCGGGGCGCATACAACTATGCTTTTTGAGTTATTTATACACTCAAACGCTTCTTTTTGAAAATCATCCGGTTCAAAATCAAATTTATACAAATCTATACCCTGCACATTGAATGTTTATTATCATAATCAATTCTGCCTATAAGTTTATTTAATCGTTTAGCAACGTCTTTAAACATAGGAATATTTAAACTTTGAGCGCCGTCTGACGAAGCATTTTCAGGGTCGTGATGAACCTCCATCATAACACCATGGGCACCAACTATTAAACCTGCTTTTGCAAGCGGCTCAATTAAATATCTTCTGCCTGTACCGTGGCTTGGGTCAACAATAACAGGCAAGTGAGAATATTTCTTTATTACGGGGATAGATGCAATATCAAGAGTATTTCTTGTTACTGTATTATCCACCCCTTTTATGCCTCTTTCGCATAATATAACTTTGTCATTTCCGTTATACATAATATGCTCAGCCGCTAAAAGGAATTCTCTTATTGTAGCAGCAGCACCTCTTTTCAAAATAACAGGCTTATCGCATTTTCCTACAGCTTTTAATAATTTAAAATTCTGCATATTTCTTGCGCCTATTTGAATTACATCGGCATAATTACATACCAAATCTAAATCCAATGTATCCATACACTCGGTTACTATTAAAAGTCCTGTTTTTTCTCTGGCTATAGCAAGATATTCAAGCGCTTTTTCTTCTAATCCCTGAAAATCATAAGGAGAAGTTCTTGGTTTAAAAGCGCCTCCTCTAAGAAAATGACAGCCCATTTCTTTTGCGGCTTCGGCAACTCTTAACAACCCGTCTAAATCCTTTTCAACACAGCAGGGACCTGCGATTATTACAGGTTTTTCCATTCCGCCAATTCTTACTCCGTTTGAAAATTCAATAACGGTATCTTCTTGTTTGCCTTCTCTTGAGGCAAGTTTATAAGGTTCTTGTATTAATTTTACGCTTCTGACTCCTTCATAAGATTGAAAAGAATGAGGTTCTATGAGCCTTTTATCTCCGATTGCGGCAATAACAGTCATTACATCTCCATGGTTTAATACAGTTTTAAACCCTTTATTATGAAGTGCATTTACTACTGTTTGTATTTGTTCCTGCGTTGCCGAAGGTTCCATTATTATTATCATTCTTTTCCTCTCTTTTCTATACCGTTACTTTTGTATTTTCTTTAATCCTGTCTTTTGTTAAAATCTCATTATATACCGGTTCTTCCACTGTAATATCCGATAAAATTATTGAATTTTCAACCACTGCACCTGCTTTAATTTCAGTATTATCCCAAATAATTGTATTTTTTATAATACTGTCAGCTCCTATTTTGCAATTATTGCCTATAATATTTTTACCTTCAAGCAATGCCGCAGGATTTATATAGGTGTTTCGTCCTATTATATTTACACCGTTTCGAGTGTTGATAATTTCAGGCGTTATTGAATGTACCTTTCCTGCGATAACATCAAAATTAGACTTTTTATATATTTCCAAAGAACCGATATCAGACCAATAACCGTAATGATTATAAGTATTGATTTTTACACCTGCCTCCATAAGAGAAGGGAATACATTTTTTGCAAAATCAAAAAAGGTATTTTCGGGAATAAAATTAAAAATTTCATAATTAAATATATATATACCTGTATTTGCAAGATTAGATTCGGCTTCTTCAAGCGCAGGCTTTTCCTGAAAACTTTTTACGAAGCCTTTTTCATCAGGTACTATTATTCCGTATTTTGAAACTTCGCTATGCAGGACATCTTTTGTCACAATAGTTGCAATTGCGCCTGATGTTTTATGAGCAGCATACGCCTTATTTATATCGATATCAGTCAAACCGTCGCCCGATAAAATAATGAAATCCTCGCCTTGATTAAAGAAAAATTGGCACTTTTTTACCCCTCCGGCGGTTCCTGATAATTCAGTTTCTTTTATAAATTGAAGATTAATATTTACTGGATTTTTCTTGTAATGTTCTTGTATAAATTCCGATTTATAATATGTATTTGCAATGATATCTTTTATTCCGGCGCATTTCAAATGTTTTATAATTATATCCATAACCGAAACATTTGCGACAGGTACCATAGGTTTAGGAAAAATACTCGATAACGGTTCTAATCTTGAACCTACACCGGCTGCCATAATCATTGCTTTTGTCAACATATAATAACACTCTCCTGTAAATTTATTAAAAAGGAAATTTGTTCCCAAGATTTTTAGGTATTTTAATCTTACCTTTTTTTACCTTCTGTTTAATATCGGAAAAACCCTTCATCATCTTTCTCATTTGGTCAAATTGAGATATTATTTGATTTACTTCATGAATAGGAATACCGCATCCCGATGAAATTCTGCGTTTTCTTGAAGTATTTATTAAAGAAGGATTTGCTCTTTCTTGAGGAGTCATACTGGAAATAAAAGATTCAATTCTTTTAATTTGTTTTTCTCCTTCATTTGCGATTGTTTCTTTGACATCTCTGTTTAGCCCGGGGATTGGAAGCATTCCCAAAATATTATCAAAAGAACCAAACATCTTCATTTGTTTTTGCATATTTAAAAAATCATTATATGAAAATTCAGCTTTTGACATCTTTTTTTCAAATTCTTTTGCCTGTTTTTCGTCAAAAACCTCCTGCGCTTTTTCAACAAGAGAAACAATATCCCCCATACCGAGAATTCTGTCTGCCATTCTTTCGGGGTAAAAATCATTTAAGGCATCAAGTTTTTCACCCGTGCCGGTTAATTTAACGGGTTTTCCCGCAGAATGAACAACACTCAGTGCCGCACCGCCTCTTGAGTCGCCGTCTAATTTTGTTAAAACTATTCCCGTTATGCCGAGCTGTATATTAAAGTTTTCTGCTACACTCACAGCCTGCTGACCGAGCATGGAATCAATCACCAATAATTTTTCCTGAGGTTTAAAGGCTCTATCTATGAGCATAAGTTCTGCCATCATCTCATTATCTATTTGAAGCCTGCCTGCGGTATCAATTATTACAACGTTATATCCGTTTGATTTTGCATAATCGATTGAATCTGAAACTATTTTTTGAACATTTGCAGAACCTTCAATTGTAAAAACGGGAGTTTGAATTTGTTCTCCTAATGTTTTTAACTGTGTAATTGCCGCAGGTCTATACACATCAGCCGCAACAAGAATGGGATTTTTACCTTCTTTTTTTAATTTCACTGCTAATTTTGCGGCGGAAGTAGTTTTCCCTGACCCTTGAAGCCCCAGCATCATAATAACGGAAGGGTGTCCGTCCAAATTAAGAGGTGCATTTTCTTTGCCTAATATATTTACAAGCTCGTCATGCACTATTTTTACAAACTGCTGTGAAGGATTTACTCCTTTTAAAACCTCTTCGCCCAAAGCTTTTTCTTTTAAAGAGGTCATAAATATTTTAACGACTTTAAGGCTGACATCCGCTTCTAATAAAGCTCGTCTGACTTCTCTTAAAGCCTCCTGCATATTTTCTTCCGTTAAAGAAGCATTTCCGGAAGCTTTTCTTATTATTTCCTGCAATTTATCCGATAAATTATCAAACATAACAGTAAAATTTTACTACAAAAAAAACCGATATGCCCTCAATTCCTGAAATTGTATCACTTTGTAAAATTTTTAATTTGAGGATTTTGACGGCGGCGAGGAACTGATTTTGCGCAGGCTGGAGCGTAAGCGGAACGCCGAAGCAGCAACAGCCCAACCGAATGCAAGAAATCGACAGATTTCTGTAATGATATAAAGCGAACCGCTAAACTAATTTGAAGTGTGTGAGCCTGTATCCGCCGGCAAAGCCGTTAGGTGGTTGCAGGGGCTTGTGCGGTGAGCGAAATCCAAGACAGCCGGCGGCAGGATGCGACACTAGATTAGTTATTACAAATCTTCATCTTCAAATCCCGGAGAACGAGTAGGTAGTTTTTTGTACCCCGGGTTTGTATATACTGCTTTTTTTATATATTTATTTGTATAATCACCTTTTTCAAAAAGTTTTTGAAGCATATTTTCTCTTTCTACAAGAGTCGAATAGCTGTTTCTTGAAGTCGGATTTTTTTCCGTTAACTTCATCCAAACGGCAGCTTCTAGAGTCCAAGCATATGTTTCTTCATTTAAAGATGCAAATTCATCCTGATGAATTGCTTCATGTGCTAAAAGAGCCGCTATTGCTTCAGGCGGAGCGTTTCTGTGTTTTTCATTTATATAAATATAAAGTTTGTTTTTTTTCTTCCACCCTAAAGCATCAAATGATGCGTACTCGGGATTAATTTCAGATATATTTTTAAATTCAATTTTAAAAGGATACTCTGTTAAATTATTTCCCATCAACGCATTATAGGAATATTGTCCGATACTTACAGTATTCATTAATTCCATTGCCTGCATTACGGCACCGTCTTTAGTTATCTTTTTATATTTTTTCGCATAGGCTTCGGTATCAAATTCCGGCTTATTTACACTCATTCCTTCCGCAATTTGAGATGATTTCATTTTACTTTCATCTAAGGCTCCCTTAGGAGCAGAGATTGCCGCAGTTTGTATTAATAATGCCGTAAGAATTAATACGATTAATTTCTTTCTTTTCATATATCCCTTATTCTTCTTTCTTAAAAACATTATGAACTATTTAATTTTTAAGGACAAATTTTTTTTAATCAAGTTTAAATTATTTAATTTTTTAGCCTTGAAAATAAAAGTTTTGCGACAGTTTGTAAATTTAAATTAAGCAAACTCTATTGCTTTTTGGTTATAAAAGTATACATTATTTTTGTATTTATTTGAAATCTTGTAAATTTTAGTATATTCTTTTTATGTAGATTACGGGTTAATAATAAAAATTTTTAAGATACTTGAGAGAAGAAAGAGAAGGATATGGAACAGGTTCTCAATGATAATGTATATGTAATTGATTTGGGCGATATTAATACTGCACCTGAAATAATATTTGAATTAAGTTCTGTGTTAGATAAAGAAGAAGTGAAGAATAAACGTATATGTCTTAAACTTGGAAACGTTGATTTAAATCAGGCTCAGCTGTTAAGCATTAAATCACTGATAAGCGGTATTGATTCCATTCTTTCAAGTATAGATACAAAATCAGTTGAAACGGAAAAAGTTGCGCTTTCATTGGGGATAATTATTTCTAATGTTTCAGCTGAAAACACTTATGAAATTTCACCTGCTATGCCTTATAAAACAGCAGAGGAACTAAAAGAAGAAATACAGGCAAATAATAATGAAAATAAAGAGGATGTAATTGTAGAAGAACCTGATTTAATATCACAAAATGAAACTTCAAATACCATTATAAGCGAAGAAGCTCAAAATCTTGAAAAAACAATTGATGAAACCGCAAAACAAGAAGAAGAGATTATAGAAGAAAAAAAAGAAGATACAGTTACAACAGAAAACAGCAATATTCAAAATCCCGTAAACGAAGAATTACAGGACGAATTGGATGTTATATTCGGTTCTAACCCTGTACAGACAAGTATTTTTGATATGGAACCATCGCAAGAAGAAACTTATGCGGAAAGAGAAGAATTAACCGATATAATTGTTCCGGAGCAGGAATATACAAAAGAAGATATTGAGCTTGAAGCTTTCCCTACAAAATATATAAAACAAACTATACGTTCAGGTCAGGTTATAAACTATGAAGGGAATATAGTTATAATTGGAGATTGTCACCCGGGGTGCGAAGTTACTGCATTAGGTGATATTACAGTATGGGGTGTTTTAAGCGGTATAGCTCATGCCGGCGCCGGAGGTAACCAAAAAGCCAGAGTGCGGGCTTTAAAAATGAACGCTATACAATTAAGAATTGCTAATTGTTATTCGAGAAGACCGGATTCTCTCAATACGGTATTTATAGAAAAAACAAATTCTTTTACACCGGAAGAAGCAAGAATTATTAACGGTGAAATAGTAGTATTTAAAATAAACGATTAAGGAGCGGTTTAGATGACGGGGAGAGTTATAGTAATAACATCCGGTAAAGGAGGTGTAGGCAAGACTACAACTAGTGCTAATATCGGTACTGCGCTTGCTAAAAACGGACACAGCGTTGTTCTTATTGATACAGATATCGGTCTAAGGAATTTAGACTTATTATTAGGACTGGAAAACAGAATAGTTTATACACTTGTTGATGTTGTTGAGGAACGCTGCAAATTAAAACAAGCGCTTGTAAAAGACAAAAAAAATCCCAATTTATGCCTGCTTGCAGCTGCTCAAACACGTGACAAATCTTCTGTTACAGCAGAACAATTGAAAAAAATTACAGAAAAACTTAAAAAAGACTATAATTATATTTTAGTAGACTGCCCCGCAGGTATTGAACAAGGTTTTCAAACCGCTATAGCAGGAGCATCGGAAGCAATTATTGTTACGACTCCCGAAATGTCTGCAGTTAGAGATGCGGATAGAATTATAGGACTTTTAGAAGCCGCTGAAGGCATTGAAAATTACAAACTGTTAATTAACCGTGTAAGACCAAACATGATTAAATCAAACGATATGATGAGCGTTGAAGATGTTGAAAATATTCTTTCCTGCCAAAAAATCGGAGTCATTCCTGAAGATACAGGTATAATAACCTCTACAAACAGAGGTGAGCCTATTGTTAATAATGAAAAATCTCTTGCCGGCAGAGCTTATATTAATGTTGCAAGAAGAATTAACGGGGAAGAAGTTCCTTTCTTAGATATAAATGAACCTAAAGATATTATTGGAAAGCTTAAAAAATTCATTTCAGGCTTAAAAAAACAGGGAAAGGAGTAAAAAATGAAAACACTTTTTTCTGATATTTATAATAAAATTATAGAGCTTTTCCAATTTGAAAAATCCGAAAATACAAGTGAATGTGCAACAAACAGATTACAAGTTATTTTAATGCACGACAGAACAAAACTTGATCCTCTTATTATGAATAAAATGAGAGAAGAACTTATCGATGTATTTTCAAAATATGTTGTTATTGATAAAGAAGAACTTGAAATAGGTTTGAAGCAAGAGGGTGATACAGCTGCTTTAATGCTGAATATTCCTATTATCAGAGCTAAAACAGAAGAAGAACTTGAAGAATTAAGAAAGAAACTTCAAGAAGAAGAGCAAAAAGTTTCTGACGACGATGATGATGAAAATCAAGAAAATATTGAAGAAAATTCAAGTGAAGAAGAAATAAAAAAAGACACAAAATCTTCTGAAGATGACGAAACGGAATCTTCTGACGATACTGATGAAATAATTGAAGAAGAAATTGAAAAAAACTCTGATGATGTTGAAAAATTAACAGAATCTGATAATGAAATAACAGATACCGATAAATAGATTATTAATTTTGATATTGAAGGCTTTGTGCATCATAAAGCTTACGTTTTGCTGCATTCCATAAAGCTCTTCTTTCATAATCTTTACAATCTTTTAATGAGGATGGTGTTTTATTATCAGAGAATGAACATAATCTTTCCATTATATTTATTCGGTTATAAAATTTCCTGTTTGTTGCTTTGAACGCTTCTTTAGGATCAATACCTGAATCCTTTGCTATACTTGCTGCTGTATAGAATATATCACCCATTTCTTCTTCCATGTGGTCATAGTTTTGTACGGTTTTATTAATTTCATAATCTTTTCTTGCGACCTTAAATTCTTCTATTTCTTCTAACAAACAGTCATCCCATGCTGATTGAGATTTTACAAAATTTATTTGTCTTGTTGCATCATCTATTTTTGTAAAAGAATCAAAAACATCATTATTATTTGGATTTATACCTTTCATTATATGCAGCGGGGGTACTTTAGCTTTTTTATTTAACGCAAAAGGTTCTAATAATCTTTTAAGTTCAGTTTCTGATTTTGCGCCGTTTCCAGTTCTTGAGGTTGTGTTTGCTTTCATTGAAACACTATAATTATTGTATGTATTAAAATTAACTCTCATTTCTATCTCCTTTATTTGTCTTTAAAAATCAAAAAAAAATTTTTTGCTTAAATTATGATAAATATTCAGTTATTTGTATGAAAAAGATTTTTTAATTATGATTTATTATTTTTATAGGCGGAGGAATTATGTCTGATAATTTTTTAAACTTACAACTTAACAGAGCTGTTTGGATTGCAATGCTAAAACAAGAAAAATTTACCGATGCTGTTTCTTATTACGAAAACTATAAAAAATCATTAAATGAGTTAGTTAAAAAAAATATTAAAAAAGAAGCGATTAATCAAGAACTTACATATAGCGAAAAAATATTTATTGAACATATTGAAAAACTTGCGGAAAAATACTTTAAAGATAATGATTATGCAAATGCGTTAATTTTTTATAAATATATTTATGATTTATCTCCGGAAAATAACACCAATATAAATAATTATATGGCATGCCTTGACAAGGTTGAGCAATATGATTTGGAATTAATTCTTGCAAAAAAACTTGTAGAAGAAAAAGACAATGCTGACAATAATAAAATTATAAGCAAGGTTTATGAAAAAACAGAAGATTTCTTAAAAGCAATAGAACATTATAATCGTTATCTCAAATTTTCAGGCAAAACCAGGTTAGATGCATATGATTACAATACAATCGGCTGCAATTATTTTAACTTATATATAAAACAGAGTCATAATCCTTCTGATGCAAAGAATGCATTATCTTATTTTAAAAATACTTTAAAATTTGAACCGGATAGTAAAGTATACTTAAAAAATACCATAGTCGCTGCAATGAAAACGAAGGACTATTCAATTGAAAAAGAATGCTGGGAAAAATTTATAAAAGCAGGTTATTTAACGGCCGATGAAGAATTTACATATTGTGCTTCATGTATGAGAAACGGAGATATTGAAGGTTGGAAAAAACATTACGGGTCAAGATTCAGCAAAACAGAAGCTACTATATATCCAAAACTTCCAAAGCCTGAATGGACAGGGAAAGAAGATATTTCTGATTCAACTCTTCTTGTTCATTATGAGCAAGGCTACGGCGATAATTTTTTAATGTGGGGCTATATGCCAAGGCTTACTAAAATTGCAAAAAAAGTTATATATTATATTCAAAATAATGCTTATGACCTTTTAAAAAATAATGATTTTGGAGTTGAAGTATATTCTCAAAAAAATACAGATATTAATAAACTAGAATATGAT
>JAJQHF010000196.1 GCA_021199975.1 Candidatus Gastranaerophilales bacterium | reverse complement strand
GACTAATACACCGATTGAAGGTGTAATTGTAAAAATTCCGGCAAAAAACTATGAAACAAAAACAAAAAAAGACGGTTCTTTCAAACTGCAAACAAATATTAATTCACCTGCAATAATGTCTGTAGAAAAATCAGGATACAAACCGCAGTCCATGACAATTGGCTCTGCCCTTAAAAATCCTATCAGTATAGGGATTGAAAAAACCACACCTAAAGATATTATTGTAGAAACCGATATGATTCATATAGGGGATGACTCTTTTTCTTCAAGAAGTGCAAATGCGGGGGAATTCAGCTTAAACTCAAAAGGGTCGTTTTATACTAAAGATTTTAATATAAAACCGATGAAGCCTGATGAAAATTTATATCTTATAATCGGTTCAATTATCGGAATAGATACTATTGAAGCTCAAAGAATGGGACAGTCAAACGTATTAACCGCCTATTCGAGTCCGCCCGAATTATATTTTAACGGCAATAAAATTTCCGAGATTAAAATCAACGGAGATAATCAAAAAATCAGCATTCCAAAAGGCTTGATAAAACAAAATCAAAAAAATAATGTAACCATAAAAACGGGGCGTAATTTATATAAAACCTCCGATATTGACTATGATGACATTGAATTTACAAATATTCTTTTTGAAATTAAATAAATAATAATTATAGTATATTTACAATACCTTTTTTTTGATATAATGATAAAAAAAGGGTAAAATAATGCCGTTTGAGTTTATTAGATTAGATGTAGAAGATATTCAACTGATAGTTCCAAAGGTCTTTGATGATGACAGAGGCTTTTTTATGGAATCCTTTAAGAAATCTGATTTTGAAAAACACGGTATTCTTGACGATTTCAGACAGGATAATCATTCAAAATCATCAAAGGGAGTTTTAAGAGGGCTTCATTATCAAGCAGCACCTAAAGCACAGGCCAAAATAATAAGATGCGTAAAGGGCAAAATATTTGATGTCGGTGTGGATATAAGAAAAAATTCGCCTGATTTTTCAAAATGGGCAGGTGCAATTCTGTCAGAAGAAAATAAAAATATGCTTTATTTGCCTGAAGGATTTGCACACGGGTTTGTTGCATTAAGTGATACGGTTGAAATATTGTATAAAGCTTCAAACGAGTATTCAAAAGAACATGACAGAGGTGTTGCTTGGAATGACCCCGATATTAATATTAATTGGGGAATAGATTTTGAGCCTTTACTTAGTGAAAAGGATAAACATCAACCGTTTTTAAAAGATATAAAGGATTAATGATGAAATTACTTATAACAGGCGGTGCAGGTTTTATTGGCAGCTGCTTTGTAAGATATATTTTAAATAAGTATAATGATTACAAAGTGATAAATTTAGATGCCTTAACCTATGCGGGAAATATTGAAAATCTTAATGATGTAAAAGATAATCCTAATTACATTTTTGTCCACGGAAACATTTGCGATAAAAGGTTAACAAGGGAGCTTATATCCCAAGTTGATTGCGTTGTTAATTTTGCAGCGGAAAGCCATGTCGACCGCTCTATAACAGGACCTGAAATATTTATAGAAACAAATGTTCAAGGAACTTTAAATTTATTACAGTCTGCTAAAGAACAAGGTATAGAAAGATATTTGCAGGTTTCGACTGATGAAGTATATGGGACTCTCGGGAAAACAGGTTATTTTTATGAAACAACACCTATATCTCCAAACAGCCCTTATTCTGCTTCAAAAGCAAGTGCGGATTTGCTTGTAAGAGCTTACTATGAAACTTATAAAATGCCTGTTTTAACAACACGATGCTCAAACAATTACGGACCATATCAGTATCCTGAAAAATTAATTCCCTTCTTTATTTCTAAGCTTTTAAGAGGGGAAAAAGTTCCTGTATATGGTGACGGGCTTAATGTTCGTGATTGGTTGTATGTATATGACCATTGCAGTGCAATTGATACCGTACTTCATAAAGGCAGAATAGGCGAAGTTTATAATATCGGCGGACATAATGAAAAAACAAATATCGAAATTACAAAATTAATTTTATCCGCAATGGGTAAAGATGAAACTTCTATTGAATATGTAAATGACAGACTCGGTCACGACAGAAGATATGCCATAAGCAATGATAAAATTCAATCGGAACTCGAGTGGCAGCCGTCTTTGACGTTTGAAAAAGGAATACAAATTACAATCGATTGGTATTTAAAAAATCAGGATTGGATTAAAAGTATTGAAAATAAAAAAGCGGGAGTTATGTAAATGAAAGTTCTTGTTACGGGTGCAAAAGGAATGTTAGGACAGGATTTATGCCCGATTTTAGAAGATGAAGATTTTGATGTTATCGAAACTGATATAGATACCCTTGATATTACAAATCCGAAAAATGTTGAAGAGGTTCTTTCCTGTAATAAACCTGATATTGTTATTCATTGTGCTGCATATACTAATGTGGATAAAGCAGAAGAAGACAAAGAAACCGCTTTTAAAATCAATGCGGAAGGAACAAAAAATCTTGCTGAATATTGTAAAAAAACGGGTATAACTCTTGTTTACATATCTACCGATTATGTATTTGACGGAACAAAAAATGATAAGTATCTTACAGACGATAAAACATGCCCTATAAACGTATACGGAGAATCAAAACTCGAAGGCGAAAAAGCTGTTCAAGAATGTGAAAAGTATTATATTACAAGAACAAGCTGGTTATACGGGCATCACGGTAAAAATTTTGTTGAAACAATGATTAGCCTTAAAGACAGAGATGAACTAAAAGTTGTTGATGATCAAGTCGGCTGCCCCACCTGGACGGTTGAACTTTCTAACGGCATAGTAAAAATAATCAAAGAAAATCTGCCTTATGGTATTTATCATGTGTGTGGCAGCGGATATACAAGCTGGTACGGATTTGCAAAAAAGATTTTTGAACTGTGTAGTTTAAAAGTAAATTTAAAGCCTTGTACAACCGATGAATTTCCAAGAGCGGCAAAACGCCCAAAAAACAGCATAATGGAAAATAACAAAATTTGCAGAAAATGGGAAACGGCACTGAAAGAATACATAGAGTTGAGGTGCGAATGAAAGGAATAGTTTTAGCAGGAGGTGCGGGAACTCGCCTTTATCCTTCAACTATTGCGGTATCAAAACAATTAATGCCGATTTTTGACAAACCTATGATTTATCATCCGATTTCTGTTTTAATGCTTGCAGGTATTAAAGAGATTTTGATAATTTCCACACCCCAAGATTTACCAAATTTTGAAAAATTATTAGGTGACGGCAGTCAGTTCGGAGTAAAGTTTGAATATAAGGAACAGCCAAGCCCCGACGGACTTGCTCAAGCATTTATTTTGGGCAAAGAATTTATAGGAAATGATGCAGCCGCATTAATATTAGGTGATAATATCTTTTATGGTCCGGCTTTTTCTTACATGTTAAAAACAGCTGTTAAAAGAACGGAAACGCAAGGCGGTGCAACATTATTTGCTTATTCCGTAAAAGACCCTGAAAGATTTGGTGTTGTTGAATTTGATAGTAATCATAATGTGATATCGATAGAAGAAAAACCTTCCAATCCAAAATCAAAATATGCAGTTACGGGACTTTATTTCTACGACAATAAAGTGGTTGAGTATGTAAAAAAACAAAAACCTTCAAAGAGAAACGAATTAGAAATAACGGATTTAAATAATACTTATCTTAAACAAAGCAAAGTACACGTGGAAACACTGGGGAGAGGATTTGCCTGGCTTGATACGGGAACTCATGAATCGCTTCTTCAAGCTTCACAATTTATAAAAACAATTGAAGATAATCAGGGCATAAAGATTGCTTGCTTAGAAGAGGTTGCATACAGAATGGGATTTATAACAAAAGAAAATCTTATGCTTACTGCAAACAAATATCCTAATAACCCGTACTATAAATATATAGCCAATTTACAGATTTAAAACACACCGGTTATACCGGTGTGTTTTTTTTATTTCCTAATTTCAATTCCAAATACTTTTTAAATAAGAATATCCTGAAATACTCGATATTCCAGCAAAAATAAAGTTTATTCCCAAAAGCATGCCAACAAACCATATTGCGGTATACGGAAGTCCTAAAACAATTATTATTGATAAAAACAACTGAATTAATCCGGCAAACAATGAAACCCAAAATATTTGTTTGAAGCCTCTTGAGAATATTGCAGAAGAAAAAGAAGTTACACTTTCCAATATAAAATAAACAGCGGCTGCAACGGTTAAAACTAACGTATTAAAAATAGGATGAAATATCAGGTATAATCCTATTACAAAAAGTAAAAGACCAGACATTACCGATAAAAAAGGAGAAGCTATTTCCTTTCTTATGATTATTGAATTTATAATTCTGTAAATACCGACAAACACAAGTCCCGCACTTAATAAAAATGCAAGTATTACTGTAGTTGTTTGAGATAAATAAATCATAATTAACCCTAAAATAATAAGAAAAATTCCTTCGGATAAAAGTATATCTCCCGAGCGCCTGATAATATAAGTCATAAACACCTCCATTTTTGAAATATTATGAAATATCATATTAATAAATACATTACCCTGTTTTTATAAACCAATCGTCTGATGATTTTTTTCTTTTGCAAATGTATTTTTACAAAAAAGGAGCATTTTATGAGAAATAAAAAGAAATCACTATTTAATATAATGAAACAAAAATGTGCTAAAAAAGTAAAGATATGCACAGCAAAATTTTGCGCCGAAGGCTGTCTTGTTGAAAATTATGAGGATGAATTTATTGTTTGTCTTGAAAATGCGGATGTTTCTTTTAATGACGGCTGCCGTGAAACAGAGCATAGGGATAGTATTTGCATTTGTGACGACCACATAATTGCTTTTGAAGCAATTACAGAATAACTAAAAACACCGGCATGCCGGTGTTTATTAAAAACCAAAACTAAAAAACAACTATTCTACAAAACCGCTCTTAATATCAGGCTGCTCATTAAAATTGAAAATAAAATGAGAGTATCTTTCCATTCTAAGCTTTAGCCAGCCTAACATCGTATCAGAGCCATAAATCTTTATTGTCCGCATTCTGTCAAAATTTTTGTTGGTGCGGTTATATGATTCGTCAATATATGTCTGGCATTTACAATTTAGTTCTTCCACTAAATCATAAAGTGTTTTTAACCACGCAGCCTGCACATATAAATCATTAACTTTGTATTCTAAGAACATTTTAATCCTGACTTTTTGAAAAGAGAACATCTCGCATAACTATTGCCGAACTATTATTTATATGCCAGTATATTTAAATTTTTAAACATGTTTTTTTAATTTTTTTATTCTTTAAAAATTATTTGCCTTAACAAAACATTGAAAACGCTTATAAAATATTGATTTATCCGATATATATACTGTTTATATATATGAAGTTATATTAAGATTAATAAAAAATACTGCGCTGATATTTATACAATTCAAGAGTATTTTCCATTAACATTGCAATTGTCATAGGTCCGATACCTCCGGGAACAGGAGTTATATAAGATGCTTTTTGTGCGGTGCTTATAAAATCAAAATCTCCGGTTATACCTGTTTCAGTTCTGTTTATACCGACATCAATAATAATAGAGCCTTCTTTTATGAAATCCGAATTTAAAAAATGCGGTTTCCCGACGGCAGAAACAATAATATCAGCTGTGTTTGCCAGCTCTTTTAAATTTTGGGTATAGCTGTTAGCCATTGTAACAGTGGAATTTTTACTTTGAAGCATTAGTGAAATCGGTTTGCCTACAATGTTTGAACGACCTATTATAACAGAATGCTTACCCTCCGTATTAATTTGATATTCCTCTAAAAGTCTTATAATTCCTTTAGGAGTACAGGGATACGCATAGGGCTGATATCCGAGAGCAAGTTTTCCAAAATTATAAGAAGTAAAACCATCTACATCTTTTATCGGTTTAATACTTTCAATAATTTTTTGACTGTTAATTCCTTTAGGAAGCGGCAATTGCACTAATATAGCATTGACCTCATCATCTTCATTTAAAATGTATATATGTTCAAGAATATCTTCTTCTGTTACGTTATTAGGTAAATTGATAACAATTGATTCAAAGCCTGCATATTCCGCTTTTTTTTGCTTATTGCCCACATAGATTTTACTTGCGGGATTATCCCCTGCCATAATAACCGCTAACTTAGGTTTTTTTGACAGTGTAAAAGTATAGTCCTTGATTTTTTCAATTATATTATTTGCCGTTTTTTTGCCGTCCAAAATTATAGTCATTGAATTTCCTCATTTTGCGGAATATTTAATCTGTAATAAAGTTGTTCTACAGCATTTTCCACGACATCAGAGTCTTTGGAAATTCTGTTTTCTTTTAATTTATCATCCTTCGAAATAGTTCCGATTGTTGTTAAATCATATTTATTGAGCAATTCAAGAAGGGGTTCTATTTCTTGCTTATTAACTTTATTTAATACTACTCCTAATTGTTCGCCTGCCGCATATTTTGCACTGTATTCTTCTATTCGCTTTGCAAGATGAATTGATGCTTCATTTGGTCTTGCAATAACTAAAGTTACATTTATAGGAATATCAACCAGCTGATGAAGATATTTTAAATCAAATTCGCAGTCAAAAAGAACAAAATCATAACGTGCAATAAGCTTTACAAGAGCATCATTAATTTGTTTTGTTATAGGACATCTGCAGTCTTTAGAACCGATAAGCCACGATACAATAATATCTGTATTTTCATCCAAAGGTTCTAAAATATCTTCAAGCGCCCATTCAATAAACTCCTGTTTTGTCATATTTTCAGGTATACCTGTTTTATATTCATGTTTTCCGCTTCTTATACCGTATATAGTCTGCCTGATATCTTTACCGAAGCTGTGACCTAATTCCGTAGTCAAATCATTATCAAATAAAAGAACCGTTTTATCGGGATGTTTTTTCCTTATTACCCGCCATAATGCTTTTATAATTGTAGTTTTTCCACTTCCACTTTTTCCTGTAACCGCAATTGATACTGTCATTAAAATCTCCAAAATGTCACATAATTATATTATATCAAATAATTTATTCACTGAAACAAAATTTATCTGAGAAAAATTTCACGATAAACCGAAGGCGTTACAAAGCGAAACACCGCAACAACGTGAGGATGACTGAGCCTGTATCCGTTACGCAAGAAAGTAGAGGAAGAATTAAAAAATAATACAAGGTTACAAAGCGAAGCACTGTGTAGGCTGGAGCGTAAGCGGAATGCCGAAGTAGTAACAGAGCCCGACCGAATGCAAGAAGTCGGCAGATTTCTGTAATGAGGTTGCAGGGGCTGTACGGTGAGCAAAATCCAAGACAGCCGGCGGCAGAATGCGACACTATATTGGATATTAAGTATTATTGATTTTATTTGCAAGAGGAATTAATATTCTTTTTTTTGATAAATAAAATAAATAAAGAAAAGAAACACAACCCGTCAGGACTGATGATGCGGGTGTCGCTATACCGAGTTCAAACAGTGTTGCGCCCGAAATAACAGTACACAAAATAAAAGCTACTGGAATTCTTATAAAGAATGCGGAGAAAATACTGTTTGCCGCCGCAAATACAGTTCTTCCGCAGCCAAAGAAAAAGCCGTTAAAACAAAATACAAACGGAACAAGTATATAATCATAACTAAATGATTTCAAAAACAAAGCACCTGCTTTTAATACTTCCTCTTCGGCTGTAAAAATGCCGATTGCACTTCTAGGCGCCAATTGCTGCCATAAAAAGAAAATAAAGCCGAAAGAAAAAGCGAATGTAACAGATAATTTCAATGCGTCTAATGCACGCTTCATATTTCCCGCACCTAAATTTTGTGCCGTAAGAGCTGTCAATGCCATAGAAAAAGAACCTGCAGGCAGCATCATAAACGCATTTAATCTTATAATAGACCCGTATGCCGCAGATGCTGCAACGCCCATTGAATTTGCAAGCGAAAATAAAAATAAAAATGATAAAGGAACTAATGTATCCTGCAAGGAAAGAGGCAATCCTATTTTAAATATCTCTTTAGCTGTTTTCAGGTCAAATTTTATATCTCTAAATTTGAATTTAAAAACAAAATTACCTTTTCGTAAATATATTAATCCTATTATTACACTGACCGCCTGAGAAATAATTGTTGCAAAAGCCGCACCTTGTGCGCCCATAGAATATTTTCCCACTAATATAACATCCAAAATTATATTAAGCACGCAGGAAACAGCAACAAAACACATAGGCGCAACCGAATTCCCAAGACCTCTTAATACTGCACTTATTGCATTATAAGCAAAAATAAATATAAGCCCTATTGAACATACAAAAACATAATCAGCAGTGGAATTATAGGCTTCAATCGGAGTTTGAAGAACATTTAAAAGCTGCTTATCAAATGCTATTACAAGAGTGCTTAACAGAATAGCCGCAAATATAAAGCAAATTGTCATCGTATTAATTATTTTTATTATATTTTCGTACTCTTTAGCGCCAAAAGCTTTTCCTATTAATACGGTAGCGCTGACAGTAAGTCCGGTAATAAAGAAAGTTAAAGTTTGCAAAAGTTGTGAACCCGTTGCAACTGCAGAGACAACACTGCTGTTACAAAACTTTCCGACTATTATTAAATCGGCAGCTCCATAAAGAGCCTGTAAGAAATTTGCGGCAACATACGGAAGCGCAAACATAAGCAGTGTAGTTATTAAGTTTCCCTGTGTTAAATCTTTTTGTACAGACATACATCTAATCTCTCTTATAAAATAATAAAATGGATATTTTGTATTTTCAATATCCAATAAAGTATCGTATTATAATTAACGCAGAATGCTTTTTATATGCTATTTTTACAGTTAATAAATTTTGAACAATCTCCTCAAAAAGTTTCTTTATAACTTTAAAATCGTCATTCAAGATTTTTAATATAAAATTTTCTCTTAATATTTCTTATAAATAGTGTTAACTAGAGCAATTATCATTTTTGAGTTTTTTTAAAGATTACAAAGGTAAATTAAGTAATAATTTTTAAGTGACACCAAATTAGATAAGGAATTTAATATGCAAATTATTAATTTAACGCCCAATGTTACAACTGTAGCAAAATGTTCTGTTAAGAAACTTGACGGCAGAAACAACGAATGTTTAATATTTAAAATTGCCCCTGAAAAGGATAAAGATTATTTTAGCTCATTAAAGAATCATGAAGATTGGCAAGATTCCGAATTTTTAGAATTCATTCAAGAGGATATGGATAATTATGATTATAAAAAAGGTATGAATCTTTATTCAATGGAAAATACTGAAGGAGATTGTGTTGGCATTATGGAAACATCCCAAGAAGGAGATGATACTATCGATATAGAAGTTCTTGAAACTTCGCCTAAGCATAGAAATGAACAACAAGATGGAAAATCCAAATATGTGGGTGAAACATTTTTAAGTTTTATTGCAAAATTAGCAAAAAATCTGAATAAAAACGAAATAAGACTTGATTCTACTGATTCAGCTCGTGATTTCTACTTAAAAAAGTGCCACTTTGATGAAAGCAATTATAATTATGATACTTTAATTTTATCTGATGATAAATTTGATAAATTAATTCAACAAAATGAAAGCCATACAGGAAAATCTATAGAATTGACTGCTTAAACAAATTCAATAATTTTATTTAAATCAATATCCAAACATTTTAATTCACTACAAGTAGTCTGCCTTTTTTCCCATAGACATGGTCTGCAGTTCACATTATTTGTTATCGCAATAAAGTTATCTGAATACGGTAAAAGTTTTTTTTCATCAGTTGCACCGAATATTGTAATTGTTTTTGTATTTACGGCAACTCCTATGTGCATCGGAGCGGAATCTGAACATATTAATACTTCTGATTTATTTATAAGTTCAGCCAGTTCATAAATATTTTTTGTTTTCCCAAACATATCGGTAAAATTCGTTAAATCTTCAGATATTAATTCCTCTCTTATTTTCGTAACAGTTTCAATATCGTCAGAACCGCCTGCCAAATAAACTTTTTTACCTTTTTTTAAAAGTATTTTTATTAACTCTGCCCACTTTTTTGCATCAATTGTTTTGGTTATATTTTTTGAAATGCTGATTTTGCTTACTCCGGGGTGAATTAATACGGAATTTTCTAACTTTGAACAGCCTCTGATTTTTATGTACGGAAGCTCAAAATTACCGTCATAAACAGGTTTTATCAAATCAAAATACATATTTGCCGCATACTGATTTTTGTTTAACTTAACAGGATATGTTAAAAGCCTTTTTGCAATTGATGAAGTTCCGTAACCTATTCTTGTTTTTATTCCGGTTAGAAATAACAAAACCGATATGAGAGGATTTGCGCCTGATGAAATAACCAAATCGTATCCTCCGAAAATTGCTTTTAAGTACAACTTTGTCAACTCAATATACTTATTTTTTGTTTTTATATTAATGCAAAAATATGAATTCAATAAATCAGTCAGTTTTACAAATGCGCTGCTTCTTCCTTCTAAACATAATGTTATTTTTGCTTGCGGGTATTTTCTTCGTAAACACTGAATGACAGGCAGGAAGAGAATTTCATCTCCTATTCCGCCAAAATTAATTAATAATATATTATTATATAACGTCATATTAAAATGGTTTAGTTTGATTTAATTTTTTTCTTAATTCTCTAAAACGTGCAATATCTTCCTGTGCTTTGCTTGTTTCTCTAAAAACAACCTGACTTGAAGGATGAACCATCATAATGCAGTCAATATGTATTTCAAGAAAATTATACCTTCTTGGCGGATTAGAACTCTTTCTCTCAAGTATTTCGGCATTTGTCACGGCTAAAAATCTTTTTTCTTTATCATTAAGCAAATCAGTCAATTCTCTGTTTGTTTTTGTATATTTTGAAACATGAACGGTGCCTTTTATTTCGTGGTCAGCCGTTAAAATAATAACCTCTATAGGAAC
>JAJQHF010000051.1:3625-11020 GCA_021199975.1 Candidatus Gastranaerophilales bacterium | reverse complement strand
CACATATACACATATACAATACAAAATCTATCAAAAATTAAAAATTCCTGTTTTCTTTATATTATTTTCTCTTAATTCTTTAAATGCAGGGGATAACATCACTTTTTCATAGTTAAGAATATCTTTTTTTAATATTTTTACAAAATCTTTGTGATGTTTGTGATTTGCTTCCCAAACAGTCAAATCTGAATAGTTTTCTCCGAATTTTGTACCCCAATGATAATATTGTGAAATTGTTATATAAATATTTAATTTTTTTGCAAATTTAACAAGCTTTGGAATTTCTTTATAATTAATGTCTGAAATAACTGTATTAATTGTAATCTTATTTATTTGTTTTTCTTTTTGAGCATGAGCCATCCATTGTATATTTTTCAGCACTGTTTGAAGGTCAGAACCAATCATAATTTTATTATAAAGTTTTTTATCAAGTGCCGGTAAAGAAACAAATACCTCGTTAATTCTGTTTGTCAAACCTAATGCGCTGCAATTATTTTGATTAAATAACAGTCCGTTTGTATTAATATTAAATATCAGATTTTTATTTTGAGCCGTAAGTTTTTTTATTAAAAGCCTGCTGTGAGAGCTAAAAAATGCCTCCCCTGAGCCGCTTAATGCCACAATTTTTGCTTCTGTTAATAACGGAAGAAGCAGGGTATCGATTTTATTATTAAATAACTCGGTTGTTTCTTTATCGTTTTTAATTTTTTTATCACGGCATGTTATACACTGTAAATTGCATTCTTTATCGTAAGCTAAAGTAATATACCAAGGAAGTTTCGGCTTTATTTCATAATCACTTTTATTTCCCGAAAAATGCCTTTGTCTGCATAGCTGCAGATTGCATAACGAATAATCACCCGCTAATATTCTTCTTCTCAATTCGCAGGCTTTATCTGAATACCAAATATCCGCAAGCGAAGAAATATTATCACTTAATATATTCCCGATTTTATTATAATTTATATAAGAAGGACAACAGGTATATACATCTCCGAAGCTGTCAATTTCCAATGCAGTAAACGGTTGTATACATATTTGTTCGTTCATGGATATTCCGTTTTATAAATTATTCTGATTTACATGTTCCGCATAGTTCACTGTCTTTAAAAATTCCTTTTACTTCATCAAAAACAGTGGTTTGATTAATATGCGGCTGTTTAAAAATAGGATTTTTTAAAGATTCAATATACTGCTTATGTTCGGGATGGAAATCTTCACACACTGCAAAATCGTGCCATACGTGCTTATTAAATTCCAGTTCGTTGCATTTTACAAAACTTACCGTTGCATTGTTTTGTTTTGCAAATTCAACCATTGCCGGCATTTCTTTATAATTATAAGAAGTTACGACAAAATTGATAATAAAATTATTTAATTTTCCATCTCTTTTTAGTTTGCCTAAGAATTTAGCATTATCAATAACTTTTTTAAAGTTACCGTCAAGTACAATTTTGTCATAAGTTGCTTTTGTTGTTGCAGGCAGAGAAAGAACAACATAATCAAGTCTGTTCCAAAGCCCGTATTCTTTCATTCTTTTTTCATTGCATTCTATACCGTTTGTATAAATATAAAATTTAATTTGAGGATAGATTTTACCTATTCTGTTAATTAGATTTTTTGCATAATTGCTTGCAAAAACCTCTCCTGAAGCCGTAACATTTACTAATTTTGCATTTTTCATCATAGGAACAATTACATCATCAAACTTAGCTTCAAATTTAGATACATCATTCTTAAAATGATGATCTCTGCAATAAATACATCTTGCATTACATACAGAATCATAATTTAACTGAACTCTTGTCGGATATTCGGCAATTAAAGAAGGTTTAACATCATGACACAATTCTTTTGGGCATATTTTAAAATTACAGTAATGAAACTTTCTGTCTATAAACTGCTGTCTGAACTTCTGAGCTTTTTCACCGTTCCAAATTTCATCAAACGGTTGTTCAAAAATATTACCGAATGAGTACCCTATAAAATAAGCGGCACAGCAGCCGTAAACATTACCGTCCCAATCAACTTCCGCTACCGTAAAAGGGAATTTACAGCTACCGTCATCTATACTGTCAAACATATTATTCTTCCTTCTTTTCACTTAATAACTATATTATACTATAACAATCCGATAAAACACTATTCATTAACATTTATAAATTTTATTTTGTCAGATTTTTTAATTCAGGGTAAAGTATGACATCAGGAGAGTTAAAAAGAGGCTGTTTTAGGATTTTAACAAGATTTTTATATTCTTTATGCTTAGGATTTATTATTGAATGTTTATCAAAATTCTTACTTATTTCCGTTCCCTCAGTAAGCCTGAGCGCCCAAAATTCGGCAGCAGCATTATGTTTTTGTGCCAATTTTACGAACTTTGGCATTTCTTTATAATTTTCATCATACACAACGAAAATCATCCTAAGGTGGTTTATAAGGTTCTCCTTTTTCATTTTTGAATATAGTTTCAGATTTTGCATTACCTTATCGTAATTTCCGCCCCGTATTATTTTATTATATGTTCCTCTTGATGCACTGTGAAGAGATACCGTTATCGTATCAATTCGGTCATACACACACAGCTCTTTTAGCTTTTGTTCATCAGCCAAAATTCCGTTTGTATGAAAATGAAATTTTAAACTGCCGTATTTTTGCGCCGTTTTCTTAATTATCAAAGTTTCTTTATAGCTTGCAAAAGGCTCTCCCGAACAGCCAAATCTTAATAACTTTGCATTCTTAAAAATAGGCAGCCATATATTTTCAACCTCTTCATTAAGAGTTTCTTTATTAAATTTTGTTGTATAATTGTGTTCTCTGCATATTCTGCAGCACACATTGCAGGTATTATCGGAACTGATTGAAATTTCTTCCGGATATTCATTTACTGATACCGTATAGCCATGATTGTTTTCTTCAGTTGAAAATTTTCTGTTGCAAATATCAGCGCATAATGAAAAATCCTCTTTTAACAATTTTTCTCTTAATTCTTTTACTTTATCTCCATTCCAAATTTCATCAAAAGAACTTTTAAAAATATTCCCTATTGAGTAATAATTAACAAACGGAGGACAGCAATTAAATACGTCACCGTTCTCATATATTTCTATTCTGTTAAATGGCTGCGAACAAAACAAAATAAGGTTTACCTCGTATCAAATAAATACTATCACGGTTAATATACAATTACAACTTAAAAGAAGAATATATAAAAAAATTGCAGACCTCTGTGTCTGCACTCAGGAAATTCTCTTTTATCTTATAACAAATATAAATGTAATCAAACAGACTACAAAAAAATTTTACTATTCTTTACTAAAATAATCCGATATTTCATCTATATGCCCATCTACATCTACTTTATCCCAATATTTAACAATTTTGCCTTCTTTATCTAAAATAAATGTTGCACGGTGCAAGTTTGTTATATATTCACTTTGTTCTTCAAAAGATTTCTTTAATTCGTTTTCAGGGTCAGAAAGTAATACATAATTAAGTTTATGCTTTTTTTGAAATTCAATATGGTCTTCTATATCATTGCTGCTTATCCCGATTATTTTTGCATATTTATTAAGTTTTTCAATTGCATCTCTAAATTCTTGAGCTTCTTTTGTACAAACGGGTGTGTCATCTTGGGGATAAAAATATATAATTAAATTTTCTCCTTTAAAATCCGATAATTTATAATCATGCTCAATTCCGTTTTCATTTATTCCTTTAAGTTTAATATCCGAATAATTCATTACATTTCTCCTTTTTTACAATTTAAACAGGAAGTAAAAATTTTCCATTATGCCTCTTAAAAATCAAAAGAATACATTTTGTAATAAAAAATAATAATTATGAAACTTTGTTAACTTTAATTTGTCTTATAACACTAAGAGATAGTGAACAAATATAAAATTTTATATTATAATTAGAGTAATAAGGAGAGAGTTGTGAAAAAATTTTTAAAAAATACCGCATTAATAACATTGGTTTTAATGATTGTAAGTATTGCATGCAGCAGAAGCAGCACTGCTTTGGCTCAGTCTGATGCAGTTTTATACGATATGGTATGGAAGATAGTTAATTCAAAATACCTTGACCCGACAAATAACGGGCAGGATTGGAATAAATGGAGATATAAGTATGATGATAAAATTAAAACTCCGGAAGATGCTTATGTCGCCATTGACACAATGATTGCCAGCTTAAATGACCGATATACAAGATTTGTACCGCCAAAAGAATTTGAAGAAGAAAAGAGAATGATAAAGGGTTCTTTGTTCGGTATAGGTATTCAAATGGGGCTTCGTGACGGAAAAATTTTAGTTATTGCTCCGTTAGAAGATACTCCGGGTGAACGTGCAGGTCTGCTTGCAGAAGATGAAATCCTTGCAATTGACGGTGTTTCTACTAAAGACATGTCTATTGATAAAGCAGCAGATAAAATAAGAGGTAAAAAAGGCACAGCGGTTGAACTTCTTATCAAAAGGAAAAATGTACCGAATAAAACATACAGAATAGTCAGAGATGAAATTGAAATAAAGTCATTATCAGAAAAATTGCCTGATGATTTTAAATTGGATGATAAAATTGCTTATATTCGCTTAAGTTCTTTTATGGGTCGTAATGTCGGCAATGAGTTTGAAGATTTAATGGTTAAATGCAAAGATAAAGAAGGTATTATTATCGATTTGAGAGCTAATACAGGCGGGCTTTTAACTAATGCAATTCAAATTTCCGATTTATTCTTAAATAACGAAATAATTGTAAGCACCGTCGATAGAGATGGGTATAAAGATACATCACGCTCATCGAAAAGATACTTTTCAACACAACCCTTAGTTGTACTTATTAATAAAGGAAGTGCTTCCGCAAGTGAAATTATGTCAGGTGCTTTAAAAGATAATCAAAGAGCTATTCTTGTCGGAGAAAATACATTCGGCAAAGGGTTAGTTCAGGAAGTTAAAAGTTTATCTCCGTTTGGTGCGGGTTTAAATATTACGGTTCAAAAATATTTAACTCCAAGCGGCAATGATATCAACAAAAAAGGTATAGCTCCCGATATAGAAGTAAAATTTACGGAGAAGGACGTTGAAGCAAAAAATGATGTTCAGCTCAAAAAGGCGCAAGAGGTGCTTTTGCAGATGATTGAAAATGAAAAAATGTCGGCTATCCGTTAATCTTTTGATAAACAATCTGCGCTGCATTTAAAACAGGATCAATTGCCGGAGAATACGGTGGAGAATACGGTAAATCCAAATTCATAAAAGTTTCAAGTTTTGTTCTTTCTATGATGGCAGGAATTACCGTATTTATTCGCTGATTTACATCTCCTTCTCCTATACCTTGTATTCCCAAGATTGTATGTGTATTTTTATCCGCAATAAGTTTTAATGTTACCGTTCCTGTATTTGGCATATAACCCGCCTTATCTCTTTTTGTTACTATTGCAAATTCGGGCTGAAATCCTAATTCTAAAGCCTCTTTATAATTTATTCCTATTATTGATATTGTATAGTCAAAGTATTTTGTTATAGTGGAATTTAAAATCCCTTCAAATAAACAATGTCCACCTGCTATGTTAATTGCGGCACATCTTCCTTCTTTGTTTGCGGTTGACCCTAACGGCATCCACATATATCTGTTTGTTACAAGATTGAAATTGTCAGTGCAATCGCCCGCTGCATAAATATCATGTTTTGAAGTTCTTAAAGTTTTATCTACTTTTATACTGTTATTTACGCTTAATTTTATATCTGTTCCCGAAAGAAAATCAGTATTCGGCTTAACTCCCGTGCCTAATATAACAAAATCAGTTTCTATTTCTTTACCTGAGGAGGTTATAACCTTTTCTACTTCATTTTTATCGTTACCCGAAAAAGCAACAACTTCTTCATTTGTTAAAATGTTTACTTGTCCCGGGTTTCGCCCCAAAATATAATCAGTTATGTTTTGAGCAAAATCCTCATCAAACATTTTTAGAATTTGCGAATTTTTTTCTATTAATGTTACTTGAAGATTATTATGAACAAATGCCTCTAAAAGTTCAATGGAAATATATCCGCCGCCCAAAAGAACAGCTTTTTTTGCGCCTTGCATTTTATTTTTTATATTTATTCCGTCTTGTATTGTTCTTAATGTAAAGATATTTTTTAAATCGATACCTGCAATATTAGGCATTACAGGCACTGCCCCCGTTGCAATGACAAGTATATTATAACTTACTTCGTATATATTTTTTGATATTAAATCTTCTATCAGAACAGTCTGCTCTTTTGTATTTACTTTTAAACACTTCTGCTTTAGATGTATATCTATATCTTGCTTTTTAAAATCTTCGGGAGTTCTTATTATTAAAGTTTCAGGATTTTGAATAAGATTTTCTATAAAATAAGGCAAGCCGCAAGCAGAGTATGAGATTATATCTTCTTGCGTATATAAATCTATTTTTATATCAGGACGCTCTCTTCTTAATTTGGCAGCTGTTTTAGGTCCTGCCGTTCCGCCGCCTATAATTACAACTTTTTCTTGCATTATTACCTCTTAAAATATCATTCGCTGCATTTCGATGCCGCTTATTTCCAAAAGTGCTTTCTCTAACTTTACTGAACTTTCGTTATTATCTATTTGTAAAAGTACAATACCTTCAGATGCACAAAATATTGATGAATTATTAATTCCCAATCTCATTTTTATAATGCAGTTAAATTCCGTAAGTATTCTTTGAAATTCAACTGCATTAGATTTTTTATCGGGAAGTTTTATCCCTATTATTACAGTCATAGTTTTTAATCTTTTATTTCAAGTTTCTTTGTTTCTTTATCTTCTAAATGTAATTTAGGCAAATGCAGCTCTAAAATACCTTTTTTTAATTCCGCATTTGATGATTCCACATTTATTTCATAAGGGAAATAAAGCGTTCTTGAATATGTTCCGTATCTGAATTCTGTTTTATGATATTTTTGTTTGTTATTTTCTTCTTCTTTTTCCATTTCTTTATTTGCTTCTATTTTTACATAAGATTTATTAATATCTATATTTATATTTTCTTTAGGAATGCCGGGCAATTCGACTTTTACACAGTATTCATCTTCTAACTCTTTTACATCAACAGGCATAGCCATTCCCTTTAATTCCTGATGAAATATATATTCAGGAAATAAATTGTCAAAACTCTTTTGTAATATCGCATTTATATCTTCATTTAAAGTATTTAAAAAGGTGTCCGGTTTTTTAATTAAGTATTTCATTTTTCTCTCCTATACAAACTACAATCAGATATAATCCGTTAGTATTTTGCATTGAAAGATATAAAACAACATTACCTTTTAAGATAATATTAGCGGCTAATAAAAATTTAATTATTCTAATTCAAATAAAGATGAAACTGAAGTTTCTTCCATTTGT
>JAJQHF010000051.1:0-3615 GCA_021199975.1 Candidatus Gastranaerophilales bacterium | reverse complement strand
ATTTACAACAGAATCAACAAGGAAATTATAAGATTTTATATTTTTAATATCTTCAGAAAATTCTTTGACTAACATTTCTTCAACCATTACTCGAATTTTCAAATCTTCTTCTATAAATTTATTGTTTTCAATAATCGAATTAAGAAGTTCTTTTTTAGATTTGGAATATTTATTGGAAAAAGAAAGCCAATTTAATTGAGGCTTTATATTTTTTAACTCTTTAACCAGTTTAAAATGTTTTAAATTGAACATTTTATACGAATTTCTCCATTTCTAAAATAAACATCTTGAACCTCTTTTCCATGGTTCCCCTTTATATATGATAAAACATTTTCAACTGTTTGTACAGTCTTCATCTTTTCTAATAATGAGTAAAAAACCAAATCATGCATAAGAGAATTATTCTTTAGCATAGGTAATTCTTTATCCAAAATAGTTTTTATCATATCTGTTAATTTTTCAGTATCGGAATAATTTTTATTTAATGGGTTTGTCATACTTGTTTCCTTTAATTTTTCCGAATTTTTAACCCATTCTACTGTTACTTTTCTTTTTTCGCTAAACATTTTATTCCCTTTTTATTCATGCTCCGAATAAAAAAAGTAAGCTAAAATTTTTAAATTAACAAAAAGAGTAAAAACTGTTACATTCATTTACATAAATTAGCACATAAATATAACACAAACACGAAAAAGCGAATAGTTTCGTTCTCCTCAAAAAAATAAATCATGAAGGGCTTTACCTTGCTTGACTGGCTGCTGATTTGTTTTTATGTTCTAAGTGTAAGCAAAAAAACAAAGAAAGGGAAAATATGATAAATGAACTAATCATTCTACGTTTAGGTGCTGCCAAAGTTACAAAATTTGCACATTATTATATCAGACAGTTGGTTCTGCAAAACAAAATTAAATATGTCAGAGCAGGACACAAATATAAACAAAATCAGAAAGGCAGGTAAATAGAATGAAAAAGGTAGAACTTAATGTTCCGTTTTGTGAGAGAGTGGAGAAAGAACCCCAAATTATAAATTTTTTTAAAGGGACTGATAATGAATTAAAACCTGATTTAAAAATATTAATTCCATATGATGCAACTGAAGCATCCGAAGTGCTTGTTTGCAGTACGGGAGATTCTGCTGTTTTCCTTTTTTCTGTGTTCCAAAATGTAATAAATACGTTATCCCAATTTTTTTCATCCTTGTCGGATAAACTGTTTTTTTTAATTCCAAGGTTAATGTCGGTTTTTACGCTTCCTTTATCATTATCAATAAATTTGCACTTGATATAACCTACTCGCTCCATTAAATCTATTCTGTTCTTTTGCATTTTTACTCCTTTTCTCTTACTTATATTTTTTGGTTACAGGGGGAAGAATTGAACTTCCGTTTCTTGCTCAGGAAACAAGCGGATTAACATTACCCTACCCTGCAATGAACCTTCGTTTATTAAATTATTCCGTCTGTCCGGATGTCAACCGTCTTTCCGATTTGTCAACCAAAAATGGACTGGGATTGAACTAATAAAATAGGTTATGAGCCTATTTCGCACCTGCACTATCAAAAGGCAAGAGATTACTCTCTGCGGCTTTAAAAGAAAGGTGGGAATAGAGCCGCTATTTCCCCTCTTCTGCCTGCGGTAACTCGGCAGTTGCAGTTACATTTTTCTTTGCTTCTTGCTTGCAGGTATATCATAGTGCTTTGCCAAATTTAGCCGTACTATAGTCATAAGCTGGTTTTTGTATTTCTTTTCCGCATTCCGTACATGTGTATTTTGCGTTAGCTTTTATTCCCTGTTTTGCTTTTATCTGTTCTTTTATTTTGGTTACTTTATCTTGCGGAGTTTCTATATCCTCTAAATCGTCAAGGAAATCGGTCAGGAGTGGGTATAGGTTCTATGACTAATGATGTTGAACTATCTTCTATGAGAGGACGGTTTGCACGTAATTTTTGGATTCGTTCGCTCGTTATTTCCGCTATTATGTACAATGCACTTAACGTCGCTTTAAGGATTTGGTATAAAGAAAAAAATCCTGAATTCTATACGGATGATTTAAAATTATCAGATTATACTTTGTTTGGCAATGCTCAGGACATAAATTTAATTTATTTATCGGTCGTAATAAAGACGGTACGGAAAGATACAAGAGAATAGGCAAACAGTATATAGAAATTCCTGAAATGATTACAGACCCCGTTAAAAAATTGGGCGGGAAAGCTGCTCCCGGTATTCAATTTGCTTCTCAAGCATTTACGGGACATACAGCAGGCGATTTTAAAAATAAAGACTTTTTTGTGTCAGATTACGGCAATACACAAAAAACAGGCTGGGATAGGGTTGGTGCAATCGGTAAGACAGCCGTTAAATCCTTTGTTCCGTTCAGTGCAAATGATATTTTAAATCCCGATAAAGAATTTTCACCCGTCAGCTTGTTTGCTCCCGTTTCTAAAGGTATGACAAAATACAAGGCAATTAATGAATTTAAAAAAGTTTATCAAAACGGCGGAAATAATGAAGATATGCTCAAAATTGCAAGAATTGCCTATAGAAACGGTATAATCAAAAAAGATATTATTTCATACCGCAAACAGGGCAAAACAGAATATTTAAAACCATATAAAAATGAACTTAAAAAGGCATTTGAAGCGGAAAGCAAATCTAAAGTATTTGCCGCCGTTGACAAAATGGAAAAAGCAGGAATTTCAAAAGAAGATATTAAAAAAATTAAAATTGATGTTTTCAAAGATTGGAAAAAGAAAAAATCAGCTTAGAATATAAGGAGTTATTATGACACTGATAACAATACAAGCAGGAAGCGAGGCTTCCTCAAATGCTCTGAATAATAATTTTGAATACCTTGACGAAAGGATTACGGATGAGGTATCTGACATTTCTACAACATTAACGGGTAAAATAACTTCATTCTGCACTCTTAACTCTCCACTCTGATAAACACTCCAAACTATTAGAAAGGTTTTATTATGGCTACGGTATCGGGAAATACGATAAATAAAGTATCTGTTACAAGTTCTATGGCTTCATATTATGCTAATTTAGCATTAAAGTACAGAAACGAAGCGGAAGAATATGCTAATCTTGCTAAATCTTATGCAGAAACGGCGGCAGCTTATTTAGACGGAATAGATGAAAAAATAACGAAAGCAGAAAGCAATCTTAGTTCCTATGTTTCAGATATTGAAAGTAATTTGCAGACGTATGCAGAAGAACTTGAAGCAACCGCAACGGAACAGCTTCAAGCCTTAATTGATGAGATTAATGCGGAACTTGATGAGCTACTTGGAGAGGACGGGGAATAATTATTATGACGTCTATAGCACCAAGAATTAAAAAAATACTGGCAATAGTTGAGGAACTTAAAGAAGCTATTACAAATAAAGGGGTTGATGTACCTGAAACGGCTTTATTTCCTGAATTGCCAACCTATATTAAACAAATAGTTACTTTAGATTTTGATTTTACCGAAATAATAACAGATACTTTCGGTCAGATATTAACCACAATACCTATTACCGTTTACAGCTCAAGTACATTAGGTCAGATAACAGATACAGTGGAAGAAATAGAAACAGAAAGTGAGGAAGAATAAATATGATTTTAA
>JAJQHF010000124.1 GCA_021199975.1 Candidatus Gastranaerophilales bacterium | reverse complement strand
CATAACCTTAATTGCCCCTTTTCTCTTTGTTGTAATACCTGATTTAATATTATAGGGAATTTTTTGAAAAGTCAATATTAAATTTTGCACATTTTTAATAAACAACCTATAATTAAACATTATGAAGCAGCGTTCTTTATTTGATGTTATATCACCTATAATGACAGGTCCTTCCAGCTCTCATACGGCAGGAGCGGTTAGGCTTGGGATGCTTGCAAGAAGTATTTATAAAAACATTCCGCAAAGAATTATATTTAAACTCTACAATTCTTTTGCTGAAACAGGAAGAGGTCATGGAACCGATAAAGGACTCTTAGCAGGTTTTTTGGGTTACGGTGTGGATAGCGAAAATATAAAAAAAATTTTTACTATACAGGAAGCAAAAAAAACGGATTATTCTTTTGAATATGAACAAAATATCGACAGACATCCGAATTCGGTTGACTTTATTTTAGAAGGTTCATTAAATATGACTATTTCGGGTAATTCTATCGGGGCGGGAAATGTAGAAATAATTAAAATTGATGATTTTACTTCAAAAATTTCAGGCGAATTTAACACTCTTTTACTTTTTTACAAAGATAAACCCGGGATGATTTCAAAAGTATCAACTTTAATTCAACAAGAAAATATTAATATAGCCTCTCTTGACTGTGACAGAGATGCGAGAGGACAGACTGCTTCAATGTGTATTTGTCTGGATAGTGAAATATCTAAGCAAATTATACAAAAAATTGAAGAAATTGATGATGTATATTTTGTCCGAAGCATAAAGAAATTAGAGGCATAAATTGATTTATTCCATAAACACATTTGAAAAACTATTAAATTGCTGCAAATCGGAAAATAAAAGAATTTATGAAATTATGCAGGAAAAAGAAGCATTTGATTTTGAAATATCTGTTAAAGAGGTAAGACAAAAGACTTTAAAAAATATAACCGTGATGAAAGAAACAATTAAACACGGAATAAAATCAAAAGAAAAATCATACAGCGGGTTATGCGGGGATGATTGTTTTAAACTTAAAGAAAAATATAAGAAGAAAAAAGCATTATTCGGGGATATCTTTGAAAAAATAACTCAATATGCGCTTGCTACAACGGAAGAAAATCTTAGAATGAATAAAATTGTAGCGTGTCCGACGGCAGGTTCGTGCGGAATTGTGCCATCTGTTATTATTTCTTTATCAGAGGAATATAAATTAAGCGAAGAAGAAGAAATTAATGCTTTGATAACCGCAGGAACGATAGGCTATGTAATTTCTTCAAAAGTAGCAATGGCAGGAGCCGTTGCAGGGTGTCAGGCTGAATGCGGAGTTGCTTCTGCAATGAGTGCGGGTGCTGCAGTTCAAATATTGGGCGGAGATGATTTTCAAATAATTAATGCCTCAGTTCTTGCATTAAAAAATATATTGGGTTTAACCTGTGACCCCGTTGCGGGACTTGTTGAAATACCATGTGTTAAGCGAAATGTCTTTTTCGCTGTCCATGCAGTAACAGCTGCGGAATTATCTTTAGCAGGTGTTGAAAGCAAGATACCGCCTGATGAAGTTATTAATGCAATGGTGCAAACGGGACAATTGATGTCCCCTTTACTAAAAGAAACTTCACAAGGCGGTTTAGCTGTTACAAAACGTGGAATATTAATAAAAGAAGGTCTTAAATTGGAGTAAGAATAAAGCAGTATGGCAGAAGGAAAAAATCCGCAATTATCGTCTTTAGAACAGTCTTTAATAAATTTTCTATGCTCAAAAAAAGAGATTGACGGATTAGTTAGCGGCGGTTCAAAAAGGGTAAGAGGTCTTACCTTCAATATTGATATGAAAAATTCAAAACAGCCGTTATTTACCGTTCAAATAGGAATGTGTGAAGCTGCTTTTAATTGTATGAACGGTTATAAAGAAAGAGGAAGCTGTTTCGGGCTTGAAAGATTTATAAGAGATTGGTATGAACGCCCCAGTGTTAAAGGTGAAATACAAAGTTTTATAAGTTCAAAAAATAAAAAATAAATACGGCGGTTGAAAAAACCGCCGCAATTTTTTAAAACAGATTTGAAAATCTTTGCATAGCTTCTATAGTTTTTTCTTTATTGCCGAAGGAAGTTAATCTGAAATAACCTTCGCCGTTTCTGCCGAAACCTGAACCCGGTGTACCGACGACTCCTATATTATTTAAGAGATAATCAAAGAAATCCCAAGAAGTCATATTATCAGGGCATTTTAACCAAATATAAGGAGAATGTTTTCCGCCCGTGTACCAAATGCCTTTTTTATCCATTGTATCAGCTATAATTTTTGCATTCTCACTGTAATATGAAATATTTTCTTTTATTTGTTTTTGTCCGTTTTCTGAAAATACGGCTTCTGCAGCTCTTTGAACAATATAAGGAACACCGTTAAATTTGGTGGTTTGTCTTCTAAGCCAAAATTTATTTAAAGAAGCACCTTGTTTAACAAGTTTTTTCGGAATAACCGTATAACCGCATCTTGTTCCAGTAAATCCTGCTGTTTTAGAGAAAGAACAAAATTCAATTGCACAATTTTCGGCGCCTTCAATTTCGTATATGCTGTTAGGAAGTTCGGGTGACTTTATAAAGCACTCATAAGCAGCATCAAACAGTATAATTGCATCATTTTTTAATGCGTATTCCACCCATTTCGTTAATCCTTCTTTTGTATATACGGCACCTGTAGGATTATTAGGGGAACATATATATATAATATCGCATTTAACATTATTATCCGGTTGAGGTAAAAATCCGTTTGAGTCATTTGCATCCGCATAGATTATTTTTCTGCCTGCCATAACATTTGTATCTACATAAACCGGATAAACAGGGTCAGGTACTAAAACAGTGTTGTTTAAACCGAAGATATCAAGAATATTTCCCAAATCACTTTTTGCACCGTCTGAAATAAATATTTCATCAGCATCAAGCTTAACGGATTTTCTCAAATAATATTTTTGAACAGCTTCTCTTAAAAAAGCATAACCCTGTTCAGGTCCGTAACCTTTAAAAGTTTCCTGTACTCCCATTTCATCAGCCGCTTTTTTTATTGCTTCTACAACTATAGGCGGCAAAGGCAGAGTAACATCTCCTATTCCCAATTTTATTATATTTTTTTCAGGATGTTTTTTTGTAAACTCCGCTACTTTTTTTGCAATAGTCGAAAACAAATAACTATCTTCAAGTTTTAAATAGTTTTCATTAATATACATAATTTCTCCGAATAAATACCAACAAAATATATTATACATTAACATTTATTCATATGTTAAAAATTTGGCAAAAATTTTTTAACGGCAGAAGATATATTTATTGTATAATTTAGTAAAGTTAAATAAAAAAGGATAAATAATATGGCAGTAAGACAAATGCAGCATGAACAGGATCCGATGGTAAGACGCACAAATTTTGATGCAGTGGAATCAAATCTTACCGATGAACAAGCAAAACTTGAAGCAAGCCGTTGCTTAAATTGTAAAAATCCGAGATGTGTTCAGGGATGTCCGGTAAATATTAAAATCCCCGAATTTATTCACGCATTGAAAGAGGGCGATATAGAAAAAGCAGGTGATATAATCAGAGAATCAAGCTTGTTACCTTCGGTATGCGGCAGAGTTTGCCCTCAAGAACGTCAATGTGAAGGGAAATGCGTACTCGGAATTAAATCAGAACCTGTTGCAATCGGTGCTTTAGAACGTTATGTGGGTGATGCTACTTCTTTAAAAGTTGAAGAAATTAAAGAAACGGGTAAAAAAGTGGCAATTGTAGGTTCAGGTTGTGCAGGTATTACGGCTGCTGCCGATTTAAGAAGAGCAGGACATGAAGTTGTTGTATTTGAAGCTCTGCATAAACTCGGAGGTGTTTTAAGGTACGGTATTCCTCCTTTCAGACTTCCAAGAACTTTCTTGGATAAAGAAATTTCCAACCTTAAATCAATGGGTGTTAAATTTGTAAATAATGTTATTGTCGGTAAATCAATTACAATTAAGCAATTGAAGGATGACGGTTTTGATGCAATTGTTATCGGTTCAGGTGCTGGACTTCCGAAAATGATGGGAATACAAGGAGAAAATCTGAACGGGGTGTATTCTGCCAATGAATTTTTAACGAGAGTAAATTTAATGCAGGCAAATCTTGAAGAAACAGCTACCCCTATAAGAATTGGTGAAAAAGCGGCTATAATCGGCGGAGGCAATGTTGCAATGGATGCGGCTAGAGTGGCTGTAAGAATAGGCTTTAAAGAAGTATATATTGTCTACAGAAGAACAGAAGCAGAGCTTCCGGCACGTTTGGCAGAAATCAGGCATGCGAAAGAAGAAGGTATAATTTTTAAATTCTTACATGCGCCAAAAGAAATATATAACAAAGACGGTTACGTTAATGGCATGAAATTTGAGATTATGGAATTGGGTGAACCTGATGAATCAGGAAGAAGAAAGCCTATGCCTACAGGTAAATATACGGATTTAGATGTTGATACTGTTATAGTTGCATTAGGAACCGGACCTAATCCTACAATTCAAGCTTCCATGCTTAAAGATAATATGAATTTGGAAACTAATCCTAAAGGATATATTATAATTAATGCGGAAACGGGAGAAACTTCTGTTGACGGAGTATATGCCGGAGGAGATGTAGCGCCTACCGGTTCTTCTACAGCCATTAATGCAATGGGTGCCGGAAAACGTGCGGCAAAAGCCATTAATGAATATCTTGCCAAAAATTAAATTTGTTACTTCCCGCAAAGGCAATAAACCTTTGCGGAATGTTCAGATTTTTAATCAGCGGTTTTAGAAACCCATAAGCCGTGAATGTTACAAAGTTCACGGGCGGTGAAGCTGTCATAATTGCAATTTTGTCTTAACTCCGTTTTAGGTTCTTCTTCGGGTTGCAAATATTTACGTTTTAAATATTTTTTATCGGGCGAAACTGCTTCTATAAATATAATATAATGATTTTTTTCCATAGGATGAGGAATAGAACCTACTCTTATTATTTTATTCTCTCCTTCTATAGTAATAATGGGAACATGTTTTTCATTTGCATTATCGTCATTTGAATGCTCTTCGAGCAGTTCCATGGGAACAGAGCAGCAAACAAGCTGACCTTCTCCCGAATTTATTACCTCAACTATATTTCCGCATACATTACACTTATATAATTCCATACGTTCAGACATAAAAACCTCCTTTAAACATAATAAATATAAGATTAAAGAAGGTTTTTAAAATTACCTGAATTTACATACCTATCGATTATATATTATATTAATTATTTCATCTTCAAATTTTTTGATGTCAGCTTGAGGCTGATTAAAGTTTTGAATTAATATAGCAACAGAATAAGTATGTCCGTCTTGAGATTTAACAAAACCGGTGATAGCGCTTATATTGGATAAAGAACCGGTTTTAAGCCAAACATCTCCTCTTAAATCAAGCAATCTGTTTAATAAAGTGCCGTCGCCGGGTTGCGCCATGTTATCTTGAAACTTTTCAAAATCTTTCATTTTATAAAGCATATTTAAAGCAGCCGTCATCCAATCTACGGAAACAAGATTGTTTCTTGAAACGCCACAGCCGTCTTTCACAATTATTGATTCTGTGTTGATTCCGTTTTTTTGATAAAATTCTTTAAACATTAAAGTAGAAAGTTCATCACTTCCCGTTGCCGTATATTTTTGAGCAGAAGCAAGTTTATATATAGATTCTGCCATTAAATTATTGCTGTTTTGCAGAATAAGAGGAACTGCATTTATTATGGGATTAGATATTTCTTCTATTAATTCAGCATTATTCGGCACCAGTTTTGAAGCAAATGAAGTTCCCGAAACAGAAATACCGTTATCTTCCAACGCTTTTGACAGGGTGTGAATAAAATATCTTCTCATATTGCTGACAGGAATTTCAACGGTTTTGGCAGATTTAATATTTCCGTATATTTCCACAACATCAGGATTAAGCCAATTATAACGATTTATATCAAGATACTCATTTTTAGCGCTTGAATTTACCACGCTTATAACAGATATGGGATAACTCGATTTAACGGAAGCTGATATTGCGTTATCGGAGGTTTGTGTCAAATTAACTTTTACTGTATTTTTGTCTAAATTATAAGAACTTACTTTCGGAGTATAAGGATTAATAACATCATCCCACATCCAGCCGGGGGCAAATTCTTTTTTATCAATTATGCTGTCATCTATATATAAATTTTTAAATGATTTACATCCCTGTTCTTTTATTTTCAGTACGGCTTGTTTTAATTGAGCTGAGGTAAGCAAAGGGTCTGCTCCCAACTTTATATATAAGTTATTTGAAGAATCTTTATAAAATTGTGTTTTAAAGTAGTAATCATAACCTAAAACTTCTAACGAGGGGTAAGCGGTAAAAACCTTTAATGAGGAAGCAGGATGAAGAAGTTTTTTTTGATTTTGTTCAAATATAACGGCATTATTATCTGCATTCCTGATTGAAATTGCCACGGTTGCGGTTTCGTTTAAATCGGTTTTCTTTAACAATTTATCAAGTTTTACTGCCGAAAAAGCAAAACTTGAATTAATACTGAACATAAAAATTACTAATAAAATTAAAGTTTTAAATAAATTTTTCATCATTTCTCCGTTAATTGATATTTTAATTTTGTATCTTTTAAAATAGGCATTTGTTCTCTGTATTGTTTCATTTCATCTAAATCTATTTCAGCTGATAAAACTTGTTCTTCTTCTTTAAGGCTTGCAATTATTCTGCCTTTGTAATCACATACCATAGAATTTCCCGAAAAGTAAAACATTTCATTTATTTTTCCTGTTAAGCAGCAGGATATAAAGAAGGTTTGATTTTCTATTGCTCTTGTTTTTGAAAGTGTGATATATTCATCAATAAAAGATTTCGGCCAAGCAGCCATATTAACCATAAAATCGGAATTATTAAAAGCATATAATCTAAACATTTCAGGGAAGCGGATATCATAACAAACAGATATCCCTATTTTTCCTATATCTGTATTTACAAGAAGAGCGGTATTTCCTTCTTCAAGGTAGGTTCCCTCTGACTGTCCTCTGTGTGAAAAAAGATGATATTTATCATAATAAGCAATTAAAGAGCCTTTTCTGTCTGTAATAATACAGGTATTTCGGTCTTTTTCGCCTTCTTTTCTAAGAATTGCACTGCCGCCGATAATATTGGAATTGTATTTAACCGCAATTTCTTTTATAAACTTATAAGTTTTAGATGAATATAATTCCTCAGATACTTTGTTAAATTCGGCGCAATCCCAGCCTGTAGTCCATAATTCCGGTAATATAATCAAATCGGCAGAGGAATAATTACTTTTTTCAAGAAGTGAATTAACTTTTTCTATGTTTTTATCTATATTTCCTGCAACTGCTTCCAATTGCACTATAAGCAATTTGATTTTCATATCAAAATTGTAGTACAAAATAAACTTCTAATCAAACCTATTTAACCAAGCATTTTAGATTTTTTGCCAGTTGTTCAAGTCCCTCTGTTGCATTTTGTTGTGAGATAATTGTATGAGGAAGTTCTTGTTCGGTAAATTTTTGTAATTCAGCCAAATTTTCAGATAATTTTTGGCAGGCTTCTTGTTGTAAAGCTGTATATTCGGGAATTACTTGAGTAGCTTTCCCCGAATTGTTTCTCGCTATTTTACACATAAAACTTCTGCCTATTATCATTAATCTTACCTTTATTCTCAATTATATAAAACAAAAGAACTTATAAAATTGCTGTTTTTTCAAAATTTTGTAAAGTAAAATGCTAAATCTTCATATATTGATTGTTCTTTTATGTATGCTTTAAGCATTTTCTTTGAGTCTTCGGTTTTTTTTATATCTTTATATATTTTACTCACAATAACAGAATTATTGTAATTGTTTTTTAAGCATTCGGCGAGAAAGTATTGTATGCAGTCTAAAATATAAACAGGCGCAAGATTATTTTCCGTTTGGTAAGAAAGAAGAGTCTGTGCAAAGTCCAATGCGTTATCTTTATTAAATTCAGGATAATTTTTAAAATATTTTCGGAAAAAATCCGTGTTGTAGTTTAAAGATTTTGTATCGGGCATAAAAAATGCCTGTGAACGTGAAACTATAGTTTGGAGTAAATCATCTTTATTTTGTGTCAGAAAGATAAAAGTAACGTTTGAAAAAGGTTCTTCTATAGATTTCAACATAGAATTTGCGGCTACAATCGAAAAACAATCTTTATTTATTCCCGACGGACACCAAATTTTATTATCACTTCCTTCTTGAGGGGTACTAAATCCGGTTTCTTTAAATTCTTCATATTCCGAATACTTAATATCGGATAGTGTTTTTACTTCAGCATCACAAAATATAAACACTCTGTGGTAATCGGAAGAACTGACGAGATTATTAAGAATCGTATTTATTTGTTCTTCGGATATAACAGTTTTACTGGAGTCTGTTTTATTATCAATTTTTGATATTGTCATAACGGCAGGGTGTTTGTTTTCCCTTATCCATTTGCAGTTACGGCATTGGCAATTTTCACTTTTATCTTCAAGGCAATTAAGCTGTCTTGCCAATTCCAATGCCATTGCATATTGAATATAACTGCCGCTTCCGTAAAAAATTAAAGAATGAAATAATCTGTTTTGCGATACAGCTTCTTTAAAGAAATTACATAAATATGAATATTTTTTATCTAAAATATGGTTCATACTAACTCAACAATGCTAATTCAAGAACGGTATTACCTGCTATAGACTGTCCTGTTTTTATTTTATATTCAGCTTTAATTAAATTTTCTCTTATTTGAATTAATTTATCAAGAGATGTTTTTCTTAATTTTTCTTGAGTTTTTATAATTATATATTCATGAAGTTTTAATTTAAGAGAAATATCTTTGGCACTCATTTTTTTCTCATAGTTTTTTATAAAAATAAACCGCTGAAAATTACTTTGTAAAACGGAGAATATTTCAAGGGGGTGTCTTTTTTCTGTTAAGAGACTGTACTGTTTAAGTATTTCATTTTTGTTTTCCTGAATAATTAAGTCGGCAAGAATAAAGATATCTTCTGATGAAGTGCAGTATTTCTTTACGGCTTCAGGACTTATAATTTTATCAGGATGAACGGCTGTTTTGAGTTTTTCAAGTTCAGAATCGATTAAAGTAAGATTAGCACCCAATTGCTCGATTAATAAAGAAACAGCGGCGGAATTTATACTCAAATCTTTTTCTTGTGCCATTTTGGATATTTGGGAATTTAATTCCTTTTGATAGGTTTTAAATTGAGCGAACTCACGGACTTGAGAATATTTTGATAAAGTTTTATAAAACTTTTTTCTAGAATCAGGCTTTTTATTTTCATCTCTTGCAATTTTACAGACAAAAATAATATTAACGGAAGGATTTATACAAGATAAGGCGGAATCAAGACATTCAATCTGCTTATCATCAAGGCTCAATTTATTACCTGTTAAATACTTATCAAGGTAAATAATACTGAGTGTATTGCCAAACATTAAAGGTGAAGATTGAACACATTCAAGTAATGAATTAAACTGCGGATTATCAAAAACTTTATAAGCCATAGAAATAAAAGAAGCATCAAGAAGCTCATTTTTAAGCTTCTTGATTTCTTTTTCCAATAAATATTCTTCCTGTCCGTAAAATAAAAAAACAGCCATAAATTAATTTTCAATTAATAAACTTGCACCAATAACACCTGCAGTATTGCCGAGTTCAGCGTGAACAACTTCAACGGCGGCACCTTGAATAGGCATTGCACGTTTTTTTAAAGCATTTTTAATCGGAATAAAAAGTAAATCTCCCGCATCAGCCACACCGCCGCCTATAACAATTTTTTCGGGGTTTAAAAGGTTTACAACGCTGGATAAACCGATACCGATATAATTTCCTATAATTTCAAAGATTTTTTTTGCCACTACGTCACCTTGTTTTGCTGCTTCGGCAACAATATACGGTGTAATTTCAGGGTTGGCAAGTTCTCTGTATTTAGTGGATTTTCCGCCCTTAATATATTCTTCTGCCATGGCAACAATAGCGGGACCTGAAGCAAAAGCCTCCAAACAGCCTGTATCACCGCAGCCGCAAATTGGACCGTTATCTATTTGGAGTTTAATGTGACCTATTTCTCCTGCCGCATTGCTTGCGCCTCTTACTAATTTTCCGTTAATGATTAAACCTGAACCTATACCGGTGCCGACTGTAATACAAATCATATTTTTTGAACCTTTGCCGGCGCCGTAATTTAATTCGGCTAAAGCGGCACATCTGACGTCATTATCAACTTTTACGGGAATATCAAATTCTTTTGAAACAATATCAGCAATAGGAATATTAACCCACCCCGGTATATTAGGCGCAAGCCTTACTATACCGTTATCACAGTCAATCTGCCCGGGGAAGCCGAAACCTATTCCGTCTATTAAATCTTTTGTTGTTTTGGATTCCTTCATTAAATTTTGAATAGCTTTAATAATGTTTGAAATTGTGTATTCATAACCCATTTCAGCACGTGTAGGAACAGTATCGGAATATACGATACTTCCCGTTTTATCTACAAGCGCAACCTTTACATTTGTACCGCCTACGTCAACCCCTATTTTATACTTTTTTGATATTATAGACATCTTAACTCCTTAAAATATACTGCCTGAAAAAATGATAGCATAAAAATCAGTTGTACCCGTAAAATTTTGATTAAAATTAAGTATTTCTGTTAAAAGAATTTATATTGTATCTTGTTATGCTCCGATACGTATAATATAACACCGGATTAAATCTTATAATTATTTGTTTAATTTAGAAAATATGTTATAATTTTTTTGTTTTTTGTAAAATATTGGGATATGTATGAAGAATTTATATGAAAGTTTGCATAGTTTATATTCTGTATCAAAGACATTAAGGTTTGAGCTTCAACCTCAAGGTAAAACGCTTGAAAATATGCAAGAAGACGGCATATTTTCAAAAGATGAAAAAAGAGCGGAACTTTTTAAAAAAGTTAAAGGATATTGTGATGAATATCATAAATATTTTATTG